>CAZZJJ010000074.1:0-6984 GCA_964654405.1 uncultured Treponemataceae bacterium | reverse complement strand
TTCTAATATAGACTATACTTGAAGCATGGACAATGCAAACCTGTTTTCAAGCCTGAATCAGCGAAAAAAAATCAGAGCACCAACCGTTTCAGGCATTTTCTATCCGCAGTCCCCTGAAGCCCTCACCGAGCAAATTAGAATTCTTCTTGAAAGTGCGGCAATTGAGCTTTCTGAGAGGTTTTCAGCAATCATTTGCCCGCACGGCAGCCTTGAATATAGCGGGGATATTGCCGCTCTCGCATGGAAATCCGTTTCCCGCATGAATATCGAAACTATCGTCATCATAACACCATCGCATCATTGCTTTGAAAATGGAATTTTTCTGCCGGAATCGGAGTATTTCACGATTCCCGGCTGCGAGCTGCGGGTGGATAAAAAATCCATAAAAGCCCTGCTGCATTGCAATTCAGCCTATGTAAAAGACGACCTTCCGCATCTGGAAGAGCATGGCATTGAGGCAATTCTTCCTTTTGCAACGCATCTCTTCCCAGATTCAAGCCTGATTCCGATCATTGCAGCCTGTTCCGATGTTCCCAGCCTTATCACACTTTTCAACTGTCTTTCAGATATTCTGGAGGACAGACTGTCAAGAACTCTCTTTGTGCTTTCATCGAATATGGCGGTTTCCGAGACTGATGAGCAGACTGTTCAGCTGACTGAACAATTCAGGTCTGCCCTTCTGAGTCGGGACATTACAACCATGGAAGCATTCTCGCATGGAGAGCCATCTTTTTGCGGCGCCAGGATTATCCAGGCGTATTTGCAAAGTTCCTGCAGTACTGGCAAAGCTCCGGTTTTTCTCGGTTCAAGAACTTCCAAACTTATGACTGAAGCAGATGAACCAGTTGTAGGATACGCCTCTTTCGGCTTTCCAGCCTGAAACTGGAGGCAGGTATGGATATCGAATTATCAAAGCAGGACCGTGATATCTTAAAAACCATAGCCCGTGAAACTTTGGCAGCGAGGCTGGAACATAGGTCGCCAGTATATCCTGAGCACAGCCGGGCATTGGAAAAACGATACGGGATCTTTGTCACTATCAAGGTACATGGTCAGCTGCGCGGTTGCATCGGCAGAATGTCATCCAATCAGCCGCTCATTGAAACTGTCAAAGACATGGCGCTTGCCGCGGGTTTTGAAGATCCGAGATTCCCTCCCCTTTCCCATAATGAGCTCTCTTTGCTTGAGATAGAAATTACCATTCTAGGTCCGCTTGAGCCGCTTTCTCCACCAGACAATTTCACGCTGGGTATCCATGGGCTTTTTATTGCGTCACATGGAAGAAGCGGTGTACTTCTTCCTCAAGTTGCAGTTGAGTATGGATGGAACAAAACTGAATTTCTGCAGCATGTCTGTCTCAAGGCGGGACTGCCGCCTGAAACCTGGAAAAGTCCCGATGTTGTTCTCTATCGTTTTGAAGGAACAGTGTTTTAGCACCAGCAATAATAAAAACGGCCCCTGCTTTTTGCCAGGAGCCGTTTTCAGTCAGTAGACAGTTTACTTATTTTGCCTTTTTAGAAGTCCCCTTGGGTCTTCCTACAGGTCTTTTTGCTGCCGCGGCTGTCTTGGAGGCAGCTTTTTTTGCAACAGTCTTTGCTGAGGTTTTCGCGGGAGCTTTTTTCGTAACAGTCTTTGCTGCCGACTTAACGGAAGTCTTTTTCGCAGCAGCTGCCTTTTTTGTTGCCGCCGGCTTAGCCTTTGCAGCAACTTTTTCCGCTGCCGCTTTTCTGCCGCGCACGGCACTGCCTCTTGATGCTGTGCCTTTTGAGGCGGCAGCTTTTGCCGGAGCCTTTTTCGCTTTGGCAGCTGTTTTTTTCGCCGGTGTAGCGGCTGCCATCGCGGCCTGCTCTTCTACGACAGCCTGAGCGGCGGCAAGTCTCGAAACCGGCACGCGGAAGGGAGAAGAAGACACATAGTTCATGCCAACCCTGTGGCAGAATTTAACTGAGGTCAGATCACCGCCGTGCTCACCGCAGATGCCAACCTTGAGCTTAGCCCGGGTTGAGCGGCCTTTTTCAATACCCATTTTAACCAGAAGCCCAACACCGACCTGGTCCAGGCTCTGGAAGGGATCAGCCTTGAAAATGCCGGCCTTTTTTTCATCCACATAGTCAGGAAGGAATTTCCCGGCATCGTCACGAGACATGCCAAGCGTCATCTGGGTAAGGTCATTGGTTCCGAATGAGAAGAATTCAGCGACTTCTGCAATCTGGTCAGCCAGCAGCGCTGCACGCGGTACTTCAATCATGGTACCGACCATGTAGCTCAGCTTAACACCGGATTTGGTAATGATCGCGTCAGCGACCTGGCGAGCTCGCGTTTCAAGAATCTTGAGTTCTTTCGCGTCTATTACAAGAGGGATCATTATCTCGGGAAGCACCGAAATCCCCTTCTTGGTCATATTGCAAGCTGCGGTAATAATCGCGGTTACTTGCATGTCGAGAATTTCAGGATATGTGATGGTGAGGCGGCATCCGCGGTGACCAAGCATCGGGTTGGCTTCATGAAGTTGATTGACACGCTGGACAACTTTTTCAAAGCTGACTTTGGCCGCTTCAGCAAGGGCTCGCTGACCTGCTTCATCATGCGGAACAAATTCATGAAGAGGAGGATCAATAAGACGAATGGTGACAGGGTAACCATCCATAGCTTTGAAAATTCCTTCAAAATCCTTTGTCTGGAAGGGAAGCAGTTTCGCAAGCGCCTTTTTGCGAGTATCTTCGTCATCGGCGATAATCATTTCGCGGATGGCGAGAATGCGCTCCTCGGAATCAAAGAACATATGTTCGGTGCGGCAGAGACCGATACCTTCAGCGCCAAGCCTTCGTGCATTTTCAGCGTCATAGGGGGTATCGGCATTGGTTCGCACTTTGAGCGTTCTAATTTTGTCGACCCAGCCCATGAGGGTAGTGTAAGCTTCGGGAGGCTCAGGTTTGACAAGCTTGAGCTGACCGACATACACATTTCCGCTTGAACCATCCAAGGTGATAAAATCACCTTGCTTGACAGTTTTTTCGCCGACTGAGAAGGTTCCCTTCGTATAATCAATGTTCAGCTTTTCGCAGCCGACGATGCAGCATTTTCCCCATCCCCGGGCAACAACTGCCGCATGGCTGGTCTTGCCGCCGGTAGCGGTCAGAATACCCTGCGCCGCATGCATGCCGCCGACATCCTCCGGACTCGTTTCTTTTCGGACAAGAATTACTTTTTCTCCCTTTTCAGCCCAAGCTTCTGCGTCCTTGGCATTGAAGACAACCTTGCCTGCAGCCGCGCCTGGAACCGCATCGATACCTTGGACAAGGAAGGCGTCTTTAAGAGCCGCAGCCTGGGTCTTATCAATCATTGGATAAAAGATTCCTTCAATATCCGAAGTCTTGATCCGCATGATTGCCTGTTCTTTCGTGATGAGCTTTTCCTTGACCATATCAACGGCAATTTTGAATGCAGCAATTGGGCTCCGCTTGCCGGTTCGGCACTGCAGCATGTAGAGCTTGCCTTCCTCGACGGTGAATTCGAGATCCTGCATATCTTTGTAATTTGCTTCGAGTTTCTTGCGGACATCGAGAAGCTGTTTGTATGCTTTCGGATCGCGCTTTTCAAGTTCGATAAGTTTTATCGGGGTTCTGATTCCTGCGACAACATCCTCACCCTGAGCGTTGACAAGGTAATCACCATAGAAAGTATTTTCTCCAGTATTCGGATCTCTGGTAAAGCATACGCCGGTTCCGGATGTATCGCCCATATTTCCAAACACCATCTGAACGATGTTGACCGCTGTACCCTTCACACCCTGGATTTTTTCAACCTTGCGGTAGGTAACTGCTTTATCAGCCATCCACGAATTGAATACAGCGTCAATGGCGCCTTTCAGCTGCTCACGCGGATCCTGAGGAAATTCGGCTTTAATATATTTGCGATAAATTGCTTTAAATTCAGCAACAAGCTTTTCGAGCTCTTCAGCGTTGACATCGGTGTCGAGAACTTTTTTCCCCGCAGCGATTTTCAGTCTCGGGCGGGTGAATTTTTCTTTCACCTCATTGAATGCATGGTCGAATTCTTCACGATCGATGCCCATCGCGGTTGATCCGTACATCATGATGAAACGTCGATATGCGTCAAGAGCGAATCTGCGGTTTCCGGTCTTGGCGGCAAGCCCTTCTACTGATGCATCAGTGAGACCCAGGTTGAGAATTGTTTCCATCATGCCAGGCATGGAAATTGCAGCGCCTGAACGGACAGAAACAAGAAGTGGATCCTTCGGATCGCCCAGTTTTTTCCCGACTGTTTTTTCAAGCAGCTTCAGATGCTTGTCAACTTCCTTGTCCAACCCCTCTGGCCACTGCTTGCCGTTCTTGTAATAGAGATCGCAGACTTCCGTCGTGATTGTGAAACCAGCTGGAACTGGCAATCCAATTTTCGTCATCTCGGCAAGGCCCGCACCTTTTCCACCGAGAAGTTCCTTCATTGAGCTATCGCCTTCAGCGACACCGTTCCCAAAAAAATAAACATACTTCTTTTTAGCCATCAGGCGTTCCCTCCCTTGGGACATGCGAATCAATATTCGCTTCTGATTATATACTTGTGTAAGCTAATAGAAAGAGATGATTATGTCAAGAAAGAGGGCAACGCGTTATGCGATGCTGCTTGTCTTGTTGGAAATAATAAATTCAAAAAGCCATTGACAGAAACCTCTATCCACAATTCAATCAGCTCAATGGAAAGAATATTTTTTCATGTTGACATGGATGCTTTTTTTGCCTCGGTTGAACAAGCAGACAATCCAGCACTTGCGGGAAGGCCTGTCATTGTAGGTGCTGCTCCCGGCAGGCGTGGTGTTGTATCTACATGCTCCTATGAAGCCCGCGCCTTTGGAGTTCATTCGGCAATGCCGATTGCGGAAGCCGCTCGGCTGTGTCCGCATGGAGTATTCCTCCCAGTCCGCATGAAACGATATTCAGAAGTTTCCGCGATAATCATGTCGATTCTTTTCACATACACGCCCGATGTTCTGCAGCTATCAATCGATGAAGCCATGCTGGATATGACAGGAACGGGAAAATTATGGGGAACCCCTGAAGAATGCGCATTTAAAATGAAAAAGACAATCCGTGACAGGACCGGGCTCACCATTTCCATCGGTGCGAGTGCAAACCGCTATATGGCAAAGATTGCCAGCGGTATGAGCAAGCCTGACGGGTTCTTATTGATCAAACCTGGAGATGAGCGCGCATTCATGCGCTCCCTTCCTTTGGAAAAGCTCTGGGGTGCCGGCGAAAAAACACGGGAACGGTTGAAAGCGAGAGGTTTGACAACCATGGCGGCAATTCAGGACGCTCCTGTATCGCTTCTCATGTCGATTTTCGGCAACGCGGGCGGCCGTTTTCTTGCAATGGCCTGCCAAGGCCAGGATCCAGGTGTTTTTACACGCGATGGTGAAAATAAATCGGTAAGCACTGAGCGAACCTTTGAAGCAGACATTTCAGACAGAACAATTCTGATCGATGAATTACGAATGCTTGCTGATGAGCTTTCGTTCCGGCTTTGGGATAATACAATGCATACAGGCTGTGTCGGCATAAAACTCAGATTTGCCGACTTTACCTCGATCACACGCCAGAGAAGTTTAGCGGTACCAACTGCCAGCGCTGATTGCATCTTTCAGGAAGCGATGCAGCTGTTTGATGCGAATTGGACTTGCGGAAAAGCACTCAGGCTCATCGGCATTTTTCTTTCATCACTTGTGCCTGAAAGTCACATTGAAAACAGCCTGTTTCAGGAAGAACCGCCTAAGTCCGCCCTCGCGGAGCAGGTAGTGCACGAGCTGCAGAAAAGCGGGAAAGGCAATCTTATCCGTGGCACCCGGCTTAATCGCAGAGGCTGAACTGTCAGCGGTAAAAAATCTATCCAGCCTATTAGAAAAAAGCTTTAAAACCTGCAAACCCACTTCGATTTCAGTAAAATTCTCTACCAGGTAAATTCAATCACGGGAGCTTCACCGCTCGTTACTATATCCTGCATTTTTCCTTCAAACACAGCTTTTTTCCCATCGGTGGCAGCGGAAATGATTGACAATGACGAACCTGCCCTAATGATTTTTGAAGGTGTTGTAACAGTAAACTTAAATGCATAAGGAGCGAAGGCTTCTTTCGCAAGACTCTTCATTTGTTCATCCATCGGAGGCATCGTGTCGCCAAGCGAAAAAATGATTTTTTTTTCAGCATCGGACACCGAATACCGTGCCATCTGTCCTTGCGGATCAAGATAAAATACAAGGGCTTCCAAGGAATCAAAGCTTATGACGGTCTTGATAACCGTATCGGTGCCGCTTTTCTTGGATGACCATGAGACCAGCTTCAGGCCTTTTGCCGAAGCAAGGCTGTTTTCAATATCTGCTTTCGTTATGGGAATAGGCAGCAAAGCCTTGTTGGCTTCGATAGCTCCGAAATTTACAAGCTCTTCAGATAATCGGTATTCGGCAGTCACAGTTCCTGAGTTTCCGCTATTAATTGTTATAGCGGTTTCCATACCCATGCAGGAGGAAAAAAGAATCGCACCTAAAGTAGTAAGCAGGATTGCCGTAAAAATTTTCTTCATTGCTGTTCCTCAACCATATACTTCGGAATGAATTTGACTTTCATAAATATTAACCGGGAAATTTTCTTCCACAAATCTGACCGCTTCGTTCAGTACTTTTTCCCCAAAGACTGGTGAATTTGAAACCAGCGCTGCGCCAATTTCTGCAAAACCTAGCGAGTCCTGAAGATCGACCTCCGAACAGCTCAATCGAAACTTGTTGTGAAGCCGATGTTTGATGCCCGAAACCACCTTTCGCTTGTCCTTAAGGCTTGTTGTTTCAGGCAGTTCCAAAACCAGAAGAAGCATCGATACTACCATCTGTTTCAATACTATCACGGAGGGCGATTCTTGACACCCCCTTCCCTGCGGGATTATTGTGTCACGCATGAAAAGAAGACTCATTACATC
>CAZZJJ010000073.1:0-7002 GCA_964654405.1 uncultured Treponemataceae bacterium | reverse complement strand
AGGGCGGACTTTCCGGTTTTCCGAAACGAAGTGAAAGCATTCATGACATATTCGATACCGGACATTCGTCAACGTCGCTTTCATCGGCGATGGGGCTGCTCGAAGCCCGGAACCGTCTCGGCCAAGAAGGTTATGTCATCGCGGTTATTGGGGATGGAGCGCTGACAGCCGGCATGGCGTATGAAGCTCTGGGGAATATCAGCCAGCTTGGGCTCCCGCTCATCATTATTTTGAACGACAACAAGATGTCGATATCCCGGAATGTCGGAGCGGTGTCCCGGTATCTTTCCAGGCTGTCAGCCAGTGTCCGCTATCAGTCGTTCAGATCGACCATCGATTCTCTGCTGCTCAGGGTGCCGCATGTCGGTCCGCGTCTCCTCAGCCTTGTCGTCAGAGGCAAGCGCGCTGTCAAAGCGATTTTTTTCAAGGAAAATCTGTTCGCGGATTTCGGATTGGAGTATGTCGGCCCCATAGACGGGCACAATATTCCTGTACTTTTGCAGGTGCTTGAACAGGTAAAACGGATTGAACGCCCGGTTGTCGTTCATGTCGTAACCACAAAGGGCAAGGGTGATGAAAAGGCGGAGGATGATCCCGAGCAATTCCATGGCATCGCTCCAGCCTGTCCCGATGAGCCTGCTAAAAATGCAAGCTTTACTGAAGTTTTCGGATCGGAAATGGCGGCTTTGGCTGCCAAAGAGCCGCGATTGGCAGCGGTTACCGCTGCAATGGCGAAGGGGACAGGGCTTTCAGTGATGAAAAAACTGTATCCTGCAAGGGTATATGATGTCGGTATCGCGGAACAGCACGCGGTAACCTTTGCGGCAGGGCTTGCGAGGGGCGGGTTGAAACCGGTTGTTGCCATTTATTCTACCTTTCTTCAGCGTGCGGTGGATCAGGTTTTTCAGGATGTGGCACTGGCTGATATGCCGGTCATTTTCGCAGTGGATCGGGCCGGGGCCGTTGGCGATGACGGGGAAACGCACCAGGGGCTTTATGATATTGCCATTTTCAAATCGATGCCGAATCTGATTCTGCTTGCGCCGTCAAGCGCTGGTGAATTGAAGCTTGCTCTTCAATATGCTGTTTTACAACCACACCCGGTCATGATACGATTTCCCAAGGATATGGCGGCATGTGAAGATGCTGCACTGGCTGTCGATTTCATCTCCGGACGCGGAGTGTTTTTACGCAAAAAAAACTTTTCTCGGGTACTTGTCTGTGCGGCCGGTCCTTTGGCAATGACTGCCGCTGCCGTGTCGGACCGGCTGGAACAGGAAGGTATTTCTGTCGATGTTTTCAATCTGCGTTTTCTGAAACCGCTTGATACGGAATTTCTTTCGATCATTTTCAAAAAATACGAGCGGATTGTCAGCATCGAGGATGGGGTTGTGAGAGGCGGAGTCGGCGAGTCTCTGCAGAGTGTTCTCGCGTCAGCTGGAATTTCGCTTCCTCTGACCACCATGGGATTTTCTGAGCGTCCCCTCCCGCAGGCTTCTCGGGCTGAGCTTCTGGCTTCAGCCTGTCTCGATGAAGCCGGGCTGCATGCTGCGCTGAAAAAACAGGCGAATTTGGGAAAAGGAGTCTTGCCCAGTGAAACAATCACTGCTGCTTGCAAATGACAGAAGACTGGATATCGGGAAAAAGCCGATCATCATGGGAATTGTCAATATTACCCCTGATTCGTTCTTTCCGGAGAGCAGGAAGCCGGATCCGGAACGCGCTGTTGAACATGCGATAATCCTGCTTATGGAAGGCGCAGACATCCTGGATTTTGGCGCGGAATCCTCAAGGCCTGGTTCCAAACCTGTCACGCTGGAAGAAGAGCGGGAACGGCTTATCCCGGTTCTGAAAGCCTTCAGAAAACAATCAAACGCGCCTGTATCCGTGGATACCCGCCATTTTGACATTGCCCGCGAAGCCCTGGATGAAGGAGCGGACCTTATCAATGATATAACGGCGCTGGGCGACCCGGCGATGGCCAGAGTCGTGGCGGATGCCAAAGCAGCGCTCGTGCTGATGCACATGCAGGGAGAGCCGGCAACCATGCAGGAAAATCCGAGCTATCAGGATTGCGCCGGTGAGGTTCGCGATTTTTTAAAAGCTTGTGCGGAAAAGGCGCTTGATGCAGGGGTGCGGCATGAGAGTATTGTTCTGGACCCGGGAATCGGTTTCGGCAAATTGCTGAAACACAATCTTGATTTGTTGTCAAGCTTGTATTTGCTTATAGAGACTGGATATCCTGTGCTGGTCGGCATGTCAAGAAAGCGTTTTGTCGGAGAAATTACCGGCAGAGCTGTGGAGGACCGGCTTGCCGGCAGCTTGGGAGCGGCTTGTGGTGCATGGGCAAATGGCGCCAGCATTTTTAGGGTACACGATGTCGCGGCAACCAAAGACGCGCTTTCGGTCTTCACCGCCCTGACGGGCGAGCAGGAGTAGCCATGGATTTGCGAGCGGTTTCTGCTTTTTTCTTCGCCTATATCCGGCCTGTTCTGGATGTACTGCTTCTTGCCTACCTCATCTACAACACCTATTTGATTTTAGTGCGGACACAGGCAGTCCAGTTGGTGCGGGGCATTCTCCTGCTCGCGGCAATCTATGCTTTTGCGTTTTTTCTTCAGCTATCAACCGTCACCTGGATACTGAGCATTGTGGCACCAGGGTTGGTCATCGGTCTGGCTATTATTTTCCAGCCCGAACTGCGCAAAATATTCATGCACCTCGGCCAGGGACGTTTATTCAAGACCACATCCCTTCAGCGGACCAGTCAGATAGAAGCAGCGGTTACCGCCGCTGAAATGCTGGCCCAGTCCCGCCGCGGCGCGCTCATTGTCTTTGCTCGCGGGGTCGGTCTCAAAGAAATCATAGACAAGGGGATTAAGCTGGATGCCATTCTGAGCGCGAGCCTCTTGGTAACCATATTCGCGCATGACAATCCCCTCCATGACGGTGCGGCGATTATTCAGGATAACCGGATAGCCGCGGCGGCGTGTTTTCTGCCGCTTTCCGAACAGCAGGATATCAAGAAAACCTTCGGCTCTCGGCATCGGGCGGCGCTGGGCCTCTCAGAACAATCTGACGCGGTGGTGCTGATCGCTTCAGAAGAAACCGGAGCGCTGTCGCTGGCGTATGATTCGAAGCTGTATTACGCTTTGAGCGGCGATCAGATTCGAACCAAACTGGCGCAGCTGTTGGAAGGAAACGGGCAGGAAGCCGTCGACGAGGAAAATCATTATGAGATATGAAAAATATCTTACGGCTGTCCTTCATAACTGGCCTGCCAAGGTTCTTTCTCTCGCGGTCGCCCTGATGCTGATGGTGTTTTTCAATCTGACACGGCTTGAACAGCGCATTATCAACGTTCCGCTCGCGGTGTCCCTGAACGACGAAATGGCGGTTTCCACTCAGCTTCCGCGCACGGTCAGGATTGTGCTCAAAGGCGAGCGCGATACCATTTACGGAATCAGAGAAGATGACATTTCTGCTTATCTTGAACTGTCAGGTATCAAATCTGAAGGCGCCTACCGGATTCCTGTCAAGCTTGAAAAACGCGGCAATGCCCTTTCCGCGGATCCGCTCGAAATTGCTGCAGAGCCGCTGGAAATTGCGGTAGGCCTTGAGAAAAAGGCAATAAAAACCGTGCCGGTAACACCCTCTTTCAAAGGCTTCCTGGAGCCCGGGTATGAACTTTCTTCCTTTGATATACAGCCGCCTGAAATTGTCATCTCCGGACCGGCCGGCCTCATCGCCAGAACCTCGGACGTATCGACCGATATTATTGAACTCAACGGCAAGCGTAACGATTTCAGCATCCAGGTCAGGATTATGAAAAAAGATCCGCTCATTACGCTGGAAGGCAAAGATACGATTGCCTTTTCCGCCAAAATCAAAAAAAGCATGCAGGCGCAGACAATCGAAAATATAAAAATTGCCGTGAAAAACCTTGCGCCGGGACTCACGGTCTCACAACCGTTGCTTCCAGGTGTCGCGCGGGTCTCGGCGGCGGAGGGCATTTCTCTGCCTATGCAGGATAACGATATTCTTTTTGTAGATGCGCAGGGGATCAATAAGCCTGGCGAGTACACCTTGCCGGTCAGAGCGGAAAGTCTGCCAGGCATTGTGATTGATACCTTCGAGCCTCAGGAAGTTCGGCTGGCAATTGAATCGCTGGGCGTTGCCGGAGGAGCTTCTGCAGGCGGGCAGGGCAATTCAAGACAGAACAGCCAGAAGCCGTGAATGACAGGAGTTGGGGAAGCAATGATTGCAGGTATTGGCATCGATATAGTCCATGTAAACAGAATTGAACGCTGGATGGCTCAGGAAGGGCTTATTGAGCGTTTTTTTCATCATGACGAAATAGAAGCAGCCCGGTCGCGAAAGTCAGGAACCGCACTCTCGCTGGCGGCGCGCTTTGCGGCGAAGGAAGCCTTGGGCAAAGCTCTGGGCACCGGTTTGACCGGCATCAAACTCAAGGATATTCTGGTAAAAAACAATCACAACGGAAAGCCGGAAATTTTTCTTGAAGGTACTGCGGCGCGGAAATTTACCCAGTTTGGCGGCGGGATAATTCATTGCTCGCTGACCCATGAAGGGGAGAATGCGGTAGCCATGGTCATTATCGAGCGAGAAGAACCAAAATCATGAATGGGCGGCCGATTCAGCTTGTCATTGCCTATGACGGAACCGATTTTGGCGGGTGGCAGCGGCAAAAAAATGCCCGTTCTGTTCAGGAAGAACTTGAAAAAGCCCTGGCAATCATGCACAAGCATCCAGTTTCGGTCACCGGAGCGGGCAGAACAGACGCCGGTGTCCATGCCAGGGGACAGGTGGCTGGCTTTTTTACCGATATCGATGCAATTCCAGCACAGAAATTCGCGCTTGCATTGAACAAACTTTTGCCGCGCGATATCAGAATTATGGAAGCCTCTGATGCGCCAGCGGATTTTCATGCGCGGTTCGACGCGTCTCGGCGAACCTACCGCTATTTTCTCTGCACCGACCGCCACCCAGACCCTTTTTCAATTCGATATACCTGGCAGCTGCACCGGGTTCCGCGTCTGGACCTTCTTAACGCGATGGCGCAGGTTATCCCCGGTGAACAGGATTTTTCAGCCTTTGCCTCCGCCCAGGATCCCAGCCTATCAAAATACAGATTTGTCGAGAGCTCGGTGTTCTGGGCAGAAAGCGACAGAATTGTCTACCAGATATCTGCCAACGCGTTTCTCTGGCGGATGGTACGGTCGCTGGTAGGAACCATGATATATCTTGAGCAGAATGCAGTCGACGCGGAAACTGCTCGCATTGCCATGAAGCGGATTCTGGATTCGAAGGATCGGAAGCAGGCCGGACCGACAGCGCCGCCGTACGGGCTTTTTCTGTGGAATGTAGAATATGGAGAGCGGGACTATGGCCATGCGCGCAGATAAGGCAAAAAAGGGGAAACCTGGCGCTGGCATAGCTCGTGAAGGCAATCATCCCGAAGAAACAACTCCAAGCGAGGGACAGAAATCCTGGCAGACTGTCATTCCCGACAGCATATCCGACCGGGTCGATAAATTCCTTGCCAGCCAGGCCAATCTTTTTTCTCGCTCCCAGCTGAAAGCCCGAAACGCCCGGATTTTCATCAATGGCAGAGAGGAGAAAGCCGGGAAACGTCTCAAACCCGGCGATCGCCTTCTGGTAATCTGGGATGAAGAGCCCGACCGCAGCTACAAGCCGGAAAATCTGGATGTGTCCATTATTTTTGAAAATGACGATGTCTTTGTGTTCAACAAGGCGCAGGGGATGGTCGTGCATCCGGCGAACGGCAACTGGAGCGGAACCTTGGCCAACGCGGTGCTCGGCCTGGAAATGAGCCGCCGCGGAGATGCCCGCCTTGAACGAGGAGGCATTGTGCACCGGCTGGACAAGGATACTTCAGGCGTGATCATTGTCGCCCGCAATCCCGAGGTTCACGCTTTCCTTGCAGGCCAGTTCAGGGAAAGAACCACCCGCAAGGAATATTTTGCACTGACACATGGAGTTCCCAAGGAATTGGACGGACGGATCGAAAATTATCTTGCCCGGGATAAGAAAAATCGAAAAAAATTTGCGGCTCAAAAAGAAGGCGGCAAGCACGCGCTGACTATCTACAGAACCGTCGCTGTCTGGGAAGCTGAAAAAGGCGGCAAATATGCCCTTGTCCAGCTTTTTCCCAAAACCGGACGGACGCATCAACTGAGGGTGCATCTTGCCGGCATGGGCTGTCCCATCGTCGGCGACCCACTCTATGGTGTCAAGGAAAGCTTTATTCCGGACGCCACCCTGATGCTTCATGCCCGCAGGCTGAAAATTCAACTTCCAGGAGAAGAAACAGCTCGGGTTTTCAAAGCCCCATTCCCCGCTCATTTTCTGAAAGCGGTGAGGTTCCTGGATGCCAGGGCAAAAAAAATAAGCCATCCTGGCGGCCGACAGGATGGCTCTTCAAACATCTGAGACTGATGTGGAGGTTTGCAACCTCCAGACCGGTCAGCAGACGCTCAAACTGCTGTTACTTGACGAAAAGACAATTAATAGCGGCGGGGGCGGAAATTTCCACCATCGCGGCGGGGCTTGTCTTCCGCTTCGTTTACGCGAAGCTGCCTGCCCATGAACTCAAAACCGTTAAGAGCATCAATCGCTTTCTGCGCTTCATCGTCATTGTTCATTTCAACAAAGCCGAAACCTTTCGCCTTGCCGGTGTAGCGGTCAACGATGATGTTGACTGAAGCTACTTCGCCATACTGGGCGAAAAGATCACGAAGCTGATTCTCAGCGGTACTGTAATTCATGTTGCCGACATAAACCTTCTTGGACATTCGGAAAAACCTCAAATAAGGTCCTGTTTAAAACAGGACACCAGATCCGTCTGCCTAGGGCAGACGTATTGCGTACGCCTCGGTGGACAGAGATTGCGCTCGTAGAGTCTTTAAAGCATGAAGAGGCTGGATTCGATGTTGTTGGGTCTTTCCGAAGAAGGTGTCA
>CAZZJJ010000072.1:0-7003 GCA_964654405.1 uncultured Treponemataceae bacterium | reverse complement strand
TGGATACCTATCCGCATATGATTGTTTTCCCCGGACTCATCATGGGATTGATTACGATCTCTTTCTATGTTGTAGGCCAGCTTTTTGCTGATGCCTCCGATCCGCGAACTCACCGATAGGAGAAGGACGATGAATTACGATATTGCTACCCCCATCCTCAAGGTGAGGGATCTGGTTGTTAAATTCAGGGTTCGAAACAAGGAACTGACAGCCATTCGAAAAATATCATTGGATCTCTTTGATGGCGAAACGCTTGCCATTGTTGGCGAATCGGGTTCGGGGAAGACCGTGCTGACAAAAACCTTTACCGGCATGCTTGAATCGAATGGCCGTATTGACGCGGGTTCGATTGAATTCGAAGGCAGGGAGCTTGTAAAAATAAAGTCCGACCGAGACTGGGAAACCATACGGGGTGTGAAAATCGCCACTGTTTTCCAGGATCCAATGACAAGCCTCAATCCGCTGAAAAAGATTGGCGTTCAGATAACCGAGGTTATTGAAAAGCATCAGAAACTGCCCAAAGAAGAGGCGTATCGGATTGCTGTCGAGCTCATGACCAAGGTCGGGATAAAAAACGCGGAAAAGCGTTTCAATGATTATCCCTTCCAGTATTCAGGCGGCATGCGCCAGAGAATTGTCATCGCCATCGCATTGGCATGCAAACCTAAAATACTGATCTGCGACGAACCTACGACAGCTCTTGACGTAACGATTCAGGCGCAAATCCTGGATCTTATCCGCGCGCTTCAGAAGGATTACGGCTTTACGACCATTTACATAACCCACGACCTTGGCGTTGTGGCCAATGTTGCGGATCGGGTTGCTGTCATGTATGCCGGTCAGATTATAGAATATGGAACCGTCCGCGAGATTTTCTACGATCCGCGTCATCCTTACACCTGGGCGCTGATTTCCAGTTTACCCACCCTGGCGAGCCGCGATGAACCGCTGTACGCCATTCCGGGCACACCGCCGACCCTGTTCAATGAAATAAAGGGCGATGCCTTTGCTCCCCGAAACCGCTATGCGCTCAATATCGATTTTGAGGAAGAGCCGCCGTTCTTCCCGGTCAGCCCGACGCATTTTGCCAAAACCTGGCTGCTTGATCCCAGAGCTCCCTTCGCAGATCCGCCCCTCGCAGTCAAACTGATGCGAAAAAAAGGCAACATTTACAAGGAACCGGCAGCGGAGGGCAGCAAATGAACAATGTAATCTTGAGCGTTAAAAATCTCGAAGTAACTTTTAAAAACGGTCATGAAAGTTTTACCGCCGTACGCGATGTCAGTTTCGATATCTATGAGGGCGAATCATTTGCCCTGGTTGGCGAATCCGGCTCAGGCAAAACAACCATCGGCCGAACCATAATCAGAATAAATCCCGCTACCAAGGGTGAAATAACCTTTGCGGGCAAACGGATTTCCGGTGTTATCGACAAGGCGCTGGACAGCTATGTCATCCGCAATATCCAGATGATATTCCAGGATCCCATGGCATCCCTCAATGAGCGTGCCACCATCGACTACATAGTTTCGGAAGGCCTTTACAATTTCAATCTGTTTAAAGACGAAAACGAACGCCGTGAAAAAGTTTTCAAGGCACTCAATGATGTCGGATTGCTGGAAGAACACGCGGAACGCTATCCGCATGAATTTTCAGGCGGTCAGCGGCAGCGCATTTGCATTGCCAGAGTCCTCGCCATGGAGCCGAAATTCGTCATTGCTGATGAGCCCATATCCGCGCTCGATGTTTCCATCCGCGCGCAGGTTCTCAACCTTCTGCGAGACCTCAAGCAGGAACGCGGTCTGTCGTACCTCTTTATTGCGCATGATTTGACGGTTGTGCGCTATTTTGCCGACCGGATTGCGGTTATTCATCAGGGCGAATTGAAAGAGCTGGCCTCGACGGATGAGCTTTTCGCCCGCCCTCTGCACCCCTATACCCGTTCTCTTCTGTCCGCGGTCCCGCTCCCTGACCCCGATGTCGAAAAACAGAAGAAACTGATTGTCTATGACCCTGGCATGCATGATTATGCCAAGGACAAGCCAACCTGGCGCGAAGTTTTCCCGGGACACTTTGTGCAGGCAAATGAGAAAGAAGCTGCGGAGTATGCGGCGATGTATCAATAAAGCAGTACTTGTATTGCAAGAAGCCGGCTGGGTTTTCTGCCTAGCCGGCTTTTTTTATTGGAAAAGCAATTCGGCCTTTACGCCGAACCTGGCGCGAGAGGGTCAGTAATGAAAATCCGACTCGCCGATGAATTCTCGCAGAATGGAGTTGCCCGGCACATATTGCGCCGGGATGGGGATGAAATTATCGAGGAAAGACTGAATCCGGCGGGCTTCCGCGAATTCGCTGGAGGTGGATTTTATAGTGCGCAAAAGCGGCTCCGCGAATACCTTGAGGACGCCGAGTTCGTAGTCGAGCGCTGAATTGAAAGCGGCGTCGGCGGAATTTTGGAAGGGGAAAATGAACCGCTGTTCTCCGCGCTGGACGGACGGCCACATCGCCAGCGTCGCTTGAGCCGAGTGACCGCGGAAATTGTGGTCGCGAACCATGCGCCGCAACAGCCGGTAATCGGTTGTGCTGATACGGTTGTGGTCATCGAGGTTGAGCTGAGTCAGCGCTGAAACGTAGATTTTAAACTTGTTTTCGCGGGGAATTCTGGGGGTCAGCTCTTCATTCAACCCATGGATACCTTCGAGAATGAGTATCTCATTCCCCATTAGCCTGAGCATCTTCCCGGAGCTTCGGCGCATGCCAGCCTTGAAGTCATACAGCGGCAATTCGATCTCATCGCCGGAAAAGAGCGCGAGAAGCTGTTGGTTGAGGTATTCGACATCGAGGGCTTCAAGGCATTCAAAATCGGGCTTTCCCTCACGGTCGAGCGGCGTCCTTGTGCGGTCGACAAAATAATTGTCCAATTCGATGGGAATTGGTTCAAAGCCGAGTACCTTGAGCTCGATGGCGAGCTTTTTTGCCGTTGTCGTCTTGCCGGAACTCGAAGGGCCCGCAATCAGCACGACCTTGACCTTGTCAGCATTGCGTGCTACCGACTCAGCGAGCGCAGCGATTTTCTTGTTTTGCAGAGCTTCAGCGACCATAACATACTCATGAATCTGCCCGATATTAGTAAGTTTGTTTAGTTTACCAACCGAACCGACACCCAGCACCCGGCCTCGCTCCTTGTATTCCTCAGCGATTCTGTACAGCACCGGCACATCCTCGAAGGGTTCAAGCTCATTTGGCGTCTCCTTGTGCGGATAGCGAAGCAGCATTCCTCCATGATAGGGCAGAAGCTCCCAGGTTGCGAGTACAGCAGTCGAGCTGACAAGCGGGGCAACATGGAGGTCTCGGAATCCAGCGCATTCGTTGAGGGGGATAAATGGATCGTTCAGATTTTCCAGCAGGGCTAGCGTGTCGGATTGACCGGTTTTTTCAAAATAGCGGCATGCCTTTTCCCACGGCCATTTTTCCTGGTTGATAAGAATGTCGCGCTCAACCAGATCCTTCATTTTATCGCTCAGCTGTTGAATTTCATTTTCATTCAGCGGTCTTTCGTCGAAATAATAATGATAGAAACCGGTGCCGATCGCCATGCCCGCGATAAGGCGGCGTTTCGGGAAAACTTCACGGGATGCCAGAGCGAGCAGGAAGCACAGGGACCTTCGATAGACAGCCGCGCCAAGCGATGAGTTAACCAGGACTGGCTTCAAGGCGCAATCGCTTTCCAATTCCGTATCTAAACATTTGAGCTCGTTGTTCACCAGGACAGCCGCGAGCGGCCAAGGCAGCTTGCCGATTTCCGCAATCGCCTCGGATGCCTTGACACCCACCGGAAAGGATACGGTTTCGCCTGAATCATAGGAAATGCTGATCTGTCTCATTCGCATGCTCCTTCAAAATGAGTGAAACATTAATAATACCTGCAAGCGCTCCGGATTTCCATACTTTCCCCGCGAGATGCTGAAAAAGAAATATACAAGGTTCGTGACACCTGGGACAGTTTGACGTTTCTGCTAAAGGGTTGTACAATTCATTCCCTGAACCATTATGCGAGCAACCATCAAAGATATAGCGCTTCGTGCCGGTGTATCCAAAACCACCGTATCCTTCGCGCTCAACAACCCCTCCCGAATCAGCAAGGAAACCTATGAACGAATCATGGCGATTGTCCGTGAACTGGGATACTATCCGAATCCGCTCGCACGAACCCTGACAACCAAGCGGCTTGGTGCTCTCGGGCTTCTACTGCCCCAGCCGATCGCTGAAGTCATGGGCAATCCGCATCTGTGCGATATAATCAGCGGTATCGGAAAGGAATGCGACAGCCACCGCATTTCTCTGACCATGCTGCCGCCGGTACAGGGGAAGGTTATCGAGGCGGCTCGGCGCTCCTTTGTCGACGCAATCGTAACCATCGGCGTCGGGCCGGAGCACGAAGTTGTCAATTTCTTTCACAAACACAATATCCCCTTTGTCACCATAGACGGGCAGGAAACTGAAGATACCATCAATGTCGGTATCGATGACGAATCGGCGGCCTTTGCCCTGATGAACCACATTCTGGAGCTTGGCCATAAGCACATCGCCATACTCTGCGTCCGGCGGGATTTCAAGTCTATCTCAGATATCAATGCCTCAATTGTCCTTGAAAAAAGGTTGAAAGGTTTTTCGCGCGCATTGGAAGCATATAGTCTCGGGCTCTCCCATGAAGGCATTACCGTGCTTGAAACGGAAGGCTCACTCGAAGGCGGAAAACGGGCTGGCCTGGCTGTTCTGAAAAGCGCAGAGCGGCCAACCGCGATTGTCGCGATGGCTGACATAATCGCGCTGGGGACCTATGCAGCAGCGCAGGATCTCGGAATCGTGATTCCAGAACAGCTTTCGGTCGCAGGCTTTGATGACATACCGCAAGGAAGTTACGCCCATCCGACGCTGACCACCATTCACCAGCCTTCGACTGAAAAAGGGCAGGTGGCTGCCAGCATGGCCCTCCAGCTGCTTGATGGCAAAAAAGTAGAACACCGGCGATTTTCCTTCCGGCTGGAAGTAAAAGGATCAACCGCCAGAGTTCCCTGAAAAGAGGCAGGCTGGCTTTAATGCATGACGCACACTATTGCAAATAAAGGAGAAACGCATGGCTGCGACAATACCATCCCGGCACGATGTTCCTGAGCAGTTTCGCTGGAATCTTTCAGCGCTGTTCCCCACGGATGCGGCGTGGGAGACCGGCCTTGCCGACTTGACGGCAAAAATCGGCACCATTGAGCAATTGAAAAACCAATTCGGCGCAGACAAGGCAAAATTCAAAGAAATTTTGGCATTCTATTCCGATTACATGATGCTTGAAGAACGGCTTGGATATTACGCGCATCTTCGAATGACAGAGGATGAGGGAAATTCCGAATCAAGAGGCCGCTTCGCACGCTACATGGGAACAGCAACACAGGGGCAGGGCGCATGGGCATGGTTTATCCCCGCGATTCACTCGCTGGATTCCGGTTTTATTTCAGATTGTATCCAAGACAAGCAATTTGCCGACTATGCAGTGTTCCTGCAAAAACTTCTGCGGTTCAAACCGCATGTCCTTTCGGAAAAGGAAGAAAGGCTCCTCGCCCTGCAATCCGAAGCAAATCAGACCGCGCAGGAGACCTTCGGGGTGCTGACAAATGTCGACCTCGATTTTGGCACGGTAGATACGGAAGAAGGCCCAAAGCCGCTGACTCAGTCAACCTTCGCTTCCTTCATGCGAAATAAAAACCGGGATATCAGGCAAAAGGCATATTTCCAGTTTTACAGTGCCTATGAAAAGCACAAGAACACGCTTGCAAGCCTCTACGCCGGATCGGTAAAACTGGACAAGTACCAGGCGCAGGTTCGAAACTACGCAAGCGCCCGCGAGCAGGCCTTGTTCCCGGACAATGTTCCGGAAGCTGTCTACGACAACCTGGTGCAGACAATCCACGACAACCTCCCCGCTCTGCACCGCTACTATGAGCTCAGACAGAAAATCCTCAAAGTGGATGAACTGCGGCATTATGATGTCTATGTTCCGCTTGTCGAGGAAAAGAAATCCCGCCACACCTATGAAGAAGCTGTCGATATCGTAACAGAAGCTCTTGCGCCGCTCGGCGATGAATATGTTTCAACGCTCCGGAAAGGTTTGCTCGGCGGCTGGGTGGACCGCTATGAAAACAAGGGCAAGCGATCGGGGGCTTTTTCGGCAGGCAGTTTCTGCGGCGAACCGTACATTCTGCTCAATTATAAAGAGGACGTACTCCGGGATGTCTTTACCATGGCACACGAAGGCGGCCATTCAATGCATTCCTGGTATTCTGCCCGCAGCAATCCCTTCCTCTGCTATTCCTACACCATTTTCGAGGCAGAAGTAGCCAGCACCTTCAATGAGCAGCTGGTATTTAAATACCTCTATGAAAGAAGCAATTCAGAGGCTGAACGGGCCAGCCTGCTCGCAAACCGCATCGATGACACGCTGGCAACGCTCTTTAGGCAGACCATGTTTGCCGAGTTTGAGTCGCTCACCCATGCCATGGCTGAGCGAGGCGAGCCGCTGACAGTGGATTCGCTCCGCTCCGTCTACCGAAAGCTTTTACAGCAGTATTTCGGGCCATCCATGAAGCTAGAGGATGTTTCCGACCTTGAGGGTCTGCGGATTCCGCATTTTTACAACGCGTTCTATGTGTACAAATATTCGACTGGCATCTCCGCCAGCATCGCGCTTTCTGAACGTGTTCTGCATGGCGGCAAGGCTGAATTGGATGATTATTTTGCATTCCTCAAATCAGGCGGCTCCCGCTTCCCGATTGAAGCCCTCAAGGTTGCAGGGGTCGATATGGCGACGCCGCAGCCGATTGAGATGGCATGCCAGCGCTTTGCCAAAGATGTGGAAACCCTGGGGAAATTGCTGGGCGTCTGAAGATTAGAGCAGGTTCAATTTTGAAAGGATGATGGAGACCGCGGCGACCGTCGCGGTCTCTGTTTT
>CAZZJJ010000071.1:0-7069 GCA_964654405.1 uncultured Treponemataceae bacterium | reverse complement strand
ACAAATACCAGCTGATGCATATCGAAATGTTTGACAAAGGCATTATCCATGCCGAGTGCGTGGGCGGCGATATCGACCTTCTGCTGAACCAGCGAGCGGTGATAGGCTGTTATCCGTGGCGCTTTGTGGACGGCGAATCCTCAATCGCTCGTATCGTTGCCCATGTTGATGATGACCGCTATGAAGAGCTTATGAAAAAGAAGGCAAAAGCGGAGCTAACACGTTTCGGCGATGTCGCAGGAGCAAAGAACTCCTGGCTCCACGAAGAAGCCAAAAAGCTGCATAGAAAATAGCTTGCAACGGATTGAGCGCGGCGCGGAATTATCCGTGCCGCGCCAGCAGGAAGGAATTATGGCGGGAAGAAATCTGAGCGGCGAAATCTACGAAACGCTTGCGGATCGAATAAAATCCTGGCGCTATCTGCCAGGCCATCGATTCACCGAAGAAGACCTGTGCCGGGAGTTCTCCGTCAGCCGGAGTCCGGTACGCGAAGCGCTCAATATGCTAGTCAAAGCCAACCTGATCCAGAAAGAAGAACGAAAAGGGTATCGGGTTCGCAAGATGGATCTCAGAGAGCTTATCGAGCTCTATAATACCCGTCTCATTCTCGAGCTGGCTGTCATCGACATGCTATGCGACAAAGGAATTCCTGCCCAGACCATACAAGAGCTCAAGGCTCGCTGGGAAAGACTCCAGAGTGCGCTCCCTTCCATGGCGCAGGAAGCCGCACTGGAAGATGAACGTTTTCATGAAGCGCTGGCTGAAGCGGCGGAC
Organism: uncultured Treponemataceae bacterium; assembly: GCA_964654405.1. GTDB lineage: Bacteria > Spirochaetota > Spirochaetia > Treponematales > Rectinemataceae > JAJTBL01. The sequence continues at coordinate 6,295 of CAZZJJ010000071.1, read as the reverse complement.
AATCGTGTTATCCAGCGCCTGCTGAAAGAAATCGACCAAGATATCCGCTTTGTCCGGCTGTCCGACATAACCGATCAGGAGCGGCTTAAAAAAACCTGCTCGGATCACCTCAGGATTCTCACCGCCCTGGAAACAGGGGATCGAGAATTGGCCAAGCGAACCTTGTCGGAAAATATCATGTGGGGCAGGGACAAGGTCGCCTCTGCTCTGAAGGACGCGCTGATTCATGCCTGCGATGTTGCGTAAGCCAGCCGGGCTGACCGCCATCCTCCGGGGTTCCCGTTTCCCAAAGGAACCTTTTCCCTTTGTGCTACATTCTATATTTCCTTCTGCAATAAATATTTCGAGAGAGAATGACGAACTTCTCGCATCGCTTGTTCTGAAAAAATCAGCAATGCACCCGCGCGCTGTTTTTGTTCTTTCAGATGGCCAGGAGCCAGTTGATTTTTCAAGGCTCAACCTTGCACCGGGCATGGAGGGGCATGCCGATGCGGATGGTTTTCATATTCAATCAGAACTTCTCATCCCGTATGCCCGCGATGTCACTACGCTGCCATCTTCCCGAATTTCAATCGAATTTTCAAACTTGCACCATGATTGGCTGCGGGCCTTTGAGTATTGCACTGCACAGCTTTCAGCGCTCCAGAAGCAGAAAAATTCTGATCTCGATATTGAAACGCTGATTGTCGGCGAATCTGAGGGCGACTTGCCAGCGTGCACCTCATTCGATGCAAGACAGCGTGCGCTGCTGATCAAATCGATCCAAAATCTTGGAAAAGCCATGTGGCAGGCAGATGCCAAATCAGCACTCCGCCATGCATGCAGGCTGATCGGCCTCGGGCAGGGGCTGACGCCTGCGGGTGACGATTTTCTGACAGGCTTCAGCTACGCGCTCATGTGCCGACAGCAAATCGCGGAAGATAAACAAAGCCTTGCGGCGAGTGAATTTTTGAACGGACTGAAAAACCGGCTCAGGAACGAACCCGGCCAGACAAACGATATTTCAAGAACTTTTTTATTGCTTTCGCTGTCAGGAGAAGCTTCGGAAGCGCTGAAGCGCCTTGCGTCGGCATTCGAAGACGGCTTTTCCCGGCAACAATTCGAATTCGCTCTGCAGGTCTTGGCGGGCATCGGGCACAGCTCGGGTCTCGATGCGGCCTGCGGTTTTATCTATGGCGTATTTCAAAATGACAGGGCTTTTAGCAAAAGTCTGCGGACTTTTGCAAATTCCCAGCAATGCAGATTGTAAGGAGGCAGTATGCTGCATGAATTCACGTATAAAGCGCCTGTGACCAGAGAGGATCTTTTCAAGCTTCTCGATGATCATGGGAGCGAAGCGAAAATTCTGGCGGGTGGAACGGATTTGCTGGTCAATATCCGCAACGGTGTCATGAAGCCTGCGGTGGTTGTCGATGTGAAAAAAATACCCCGGTACAAAGACATAAGCTACAGCGAACAGGAAGGGCTGCTGATTCGGCCTGGTGTAACGATCAACGATATTCTGAGAAATCATGAAATTCAGGAAAATTTTCCGTTATTGCAGGAATGCGGACATGATTTGGCATCGTACCAGATACGGAATCGTGCGACTGCCATTGGCAATGTGGTAAACGCTTCCCCCTGTTCGGACATGGCGCCTGCACTGCTTTGTCTGGGCGCTCAGGCTGTTATCGCATCTTCAAACGGAACGAGAACGCTCCCATTTTCCAGATTTTTTACGGGGGTCAAGAAAACGGTTCTCCAGACAGGAGAGATTTTGGAAAGTATCGCCATCCCTGCGTCCGCGAGAGGTGCGAAGGGGGCTTACAAAAAGCTTAAAAGAATCAATGGCCATGACCTTGGCATCGTCGGGGTAGCGGTCAGCATCAAGGACGATATTCTCAGGATCGCAGTCAGTTCAGCGGCTCCGACACCGGTAGTGACTCCCGATCTGCCGGCGGACATCCCTGCTGAAGATGCGGTCGCGGCAACGATGAATATTATCAGCCCTATCAGCGATGTCCGCTGCTCCAAAGAATACCGGGAGTTCATGGTTGGCGTGTTTGTCAGACGATTGCTGGCGGAGGTGAGAAAATGAGGGTAAAACTGACGGTAAACGGCGAGCTGTATGAGCGCGATGTTAAAGATAACAAAACACTGCTTCGTTTTCTCCGGGAAGACCTGGGTTTTCTCGGACCGAAGGAAGGGTGCGGCGCGGGTGAGTGCGGAGCTTGCACCGTTTTCATGAACGGCAAGACTGTAAATTCCTGCATGGTGCTGGCCGCTGAAGCTGACGGCGCTGAAATTGAAACTATCGAGGGCGAATCGAAAGACGGCATGCTGTCAAAACTTCAGCAGGCTTTTGACAGAAACCACGCCGTGCAATGCGGCTTCTGCACTTCCGGGATGATCATGTCCGCCCGCGAACTGATAAGAATTCATCCGAAACCCACTGTAGAAGAAATCAAAGAGGGGCTCGAGGGCAACTTCTGCCGCTGCACCGGCTACAAGCAAATAATCGAAGCGGTCCTCGACGCGACAGGCCAGCTGGATGAAAAGGAGGGGTTGAAATATGCTGGAAAATAATGATCCCGCCGCTCTGCGATATGTCGGACAAGATGTCCGGAGAGAGGAAGTGGTTGACAAGCTGACGGGCGCCGCCACCTATGTCAGTGACATGATTCTTCCCGGCATGCTGTATGCTCAGGTAAAAAAGAGCCCGCATGCCCGCGCGCTCATCAAAAAAATCGATACATCCAAAGCTGAAAAATTGCCTGGCGTCCGCGCTGTGCTGACGGGAGAAGAACTTCCCTACAAGCTCGGGCTTTATGTGGTCGATAAGGATATTCTGGCGAAAAAAATGGTCCGCCATTACGGCGAGGCGGTTGCAGCGGTCGCGGCTGATACGCTGGAAATCGCGAAAAAAGCTGTCGACCTGATTGATGTCGATTACGAAGTCCTGCCGCCCGTGCTGAATCACATGGATGCGCTTGCTAAAGATGCCCCCCTGGTTCATCCCGATTTGGGCAAGTATGATTATGTTCAGGCCGCTTTTACGCCCATCCCCGGCACCAACATCGCCAATCTGACTAAAATTCGCAAGGGCGATATCGAAAAAGGATTTGCCGAGTCCGCCTATATTATCGAGCGCGAGTATACTAATCCTTCTGTTCAGCATGTTCCGATGGAAACTCATGTCGCCATTGTGCAGTGGGGGAAAGAAGACAACATCACAATCTGGTCAAGCGCGCAATCGCCCTTCACGGTCAGAAACCTGTTCTGTTACGCTTTCAAATTGCCGCTCAACAAGGTCAGGGTGCTGGTTCCCCATGTTGGCGGAGGTTTTGGCGGCAAGGCGGGTATCCATATCGAACCGCTGACTGCCTGTCTGTCCCGGAAGGCTGGCGGCAGGCCGGTCAAATTCCAGGCAAGCCGCGAAGAGGAGTTTACACTCCTGCCATGCCGCAGTGCTCTCACCTATAAAATAAAGACCGGCGTGGCTGAAGACGGCAGAATTCTCGCGCAGAAGATGGAAATGTTCTGGGACGCAGGAGCCTATGCCGATTACGCGGTCAACGTGACACGCGCATCCGGGTATTCAGCATCTGGTCCCTATGAAATCCCGAACGCATCGGTCGACGCCTATACAATTTATACCAATAAACCCTATGGCACTGCGTATCGCGGGTTTGGGCATGTCGAATTCCACTGGGGTATCGAGCGGCACATGGATCTGGTGGCCCGGGTCATTGGCATGGATCCTTTGGAATTCCGCCGTAAAAACGCAATGCGGCCCGGCTCCATAACAATCACGGGCGAAGAAATCATGGAAAACACGGGCAATGTGCTCGCCTGCCTTGATGAAGCAGCCAAGGCAATCAACTATGGAAACCTGACGGAAGCGGAAAAGGAACGGGAACGGAAGACGGGACGGAAAATCGGCAAGGGTATTGCCGCACTCCATAAGGCGCCCGCGATGCCGAGTTTTACCGGCACCATGGCAGTCATCAAAATGAACAGCGATGGCACTGTCAATGTCAATGTCGGGCTCATGGAAATAGGCCAGGGTTCGACGACTGCCTTCCAGCAGATTGTAGCCGAAGTCCTCGGTTTCCCGCTGGAAAAAGTGAAGGTGACGGTAGAAAAAGACACTGACCGGGACCCCTACGACTGGCAGACCGTGGCTTCCAAGGGGCTGATTCTGACAGGAAACGCCTGCATCCTGGCGGCAAAAGATTTTCTCAAATGCGGTTATGATGTAGCAGCGCAGGTTCTGCGGGCTAATCCAGCTGATTTGGCACATGACGGCGACAAGATTTATGTCAAGCATCACCCTAAAGCTTCAGTGACCTGGGAAAGCCTGGCAGTTGGCTATGCCTTCCCCAATGGCAATGGCATCGGGGGACCGCTCATCGGTGTTGGCCGATATATCGCGCAGGGGCTTTCCTATCTCAATAAGGAAACAGGGCAGGGCAACCCCGCCCTCGATTGGACCTACGGCGCGCACGGCATTATCGCGGAAGTGGACCCTGAAACCGGAGAATACACGGTTTTGAAGGTGGCTTCAGCGTTCGATGTCGGCAAGGCCATCAATCCGGGCATGGTCAGAGGACAGGCTGTCGGCGGCATGATCCAGGGGCTTGGAACCGCCATGTGCGAAGGCTACATCTACGACGGGGAGGGGCATCTGCTCAATCCTTCATTTACCGACAACAAGATTCCGACCGCGAAAGATATTCCTGAAGAAATTGAGATAATCGCGGTTGAAACCCCGCAGCTGGACGGACCGTTCGGTGCACGGGGCGTCGGCGAACATCCGATGATTTCCGTAGCTCCGGCGCTCGGTAACGCCATTCAAGCAGCGGTCGGCGCAGAGCTCATGCACATGCCGATCCGTTTTGAGGATGTCTGGAGAGCTTTGCAGAAGAAAGAGCCGATCGATAACTGGATTACCAAAACGCCGGCAGGTTCCTGCAGATCGGACCCGGCTACCAGGAGGCACAGCCCTGACTCGGCAATAATGCCGTAATTCTCTCGTTGAAGTGGGTTTTTTGCTATGGGATACTTTTATTGAAAGAAATCCCATGGTACAAGATAGCAAGGAGGCAACCGTGGCAGAAAAAGATCTGACTGGCAAGAATGTGATGCTGGGACTCCAGCACACATTCGTCATGTTTGGAGCGACCGTCCTCGTTCCAATCCTGACAGGGCTGGATATCGGCGTTACTCTCTTCGCCGCCGGTATCGGAACGCTGTTTTTCCATGTGGTTACAGGATTCAAGGTTCCTGTATTCCTTGGAAGTTCGTTCGCTTTTATTCCGGGCTTGATCGCGATCGGTGCAAGCGAAGGACTTCCCTACGCCCTGGGCGGTATCGTCATCGCCGGGCTTCTCTATGTGGTGGTGGCAATCATCTTCAAATTCGTTTCCTATGACAACCTGCACAAGATTCTGCCGCCTCATGTTACGGGTCCGATGATCATCCTCATCGGATTGATTCTGGCGCCCGTTGCGATATCCAACGCCAACGGGACCAATTCCAAGGCCATTGCGGATATGATCGGCACCAATGGCTGTTGGGCAATCGCGCTTTTCACCTTCGCTGTCGGCGTCTTTGTTAAAATCGCCTTCCCGAAGTTCGGTTGGAAATTCGCCTCCAACCTCCCAGTCCTGATATCCCTGATCGCCGGCTATATTCTGTCCATTCTTATCGGCATTGTGGATTTCAAGGCAGTCGGCGAAGCGGCCTGGATCGGCATTCCCAAATTTACCTTGCCGAAGTTTTCATGGTCGGCAATCACCATCATGGTGCCAATTGCAATTGTCACGATGGTTGAGCATTTCGGCGATATCCTCGCCATCGGGAATGTTGTCGGAAAAGATTTCATCAGGGATCCGGGCATCCACAGAACCCTGATCGGCGATGGTCTTGCGACATCACTCTCTGCGCTGATCGGCGGTCCTGCTAACACAACCTACTCTGAAAACACCGGAGCGGTTGCTCTTACCGGCGCCTACAACCCGATCATCATGCGGATCGCCGCGATTTTTGCCATTGTGCTGTCACTGGTGCCCAAATTTACGGCAATCATCGGCACAATTCCGGGACCAGTCATTGGTGGTATCTCAATCCTGCTGTTCGGCATGATATCCTCAATCGGCATCAAAAACATGGTAGACGCGAAGGTCAACCTTTCCAATCCGAAAGTGCTCATCATCACGGCGACTATGCTGGTTCTCGGACTTGGCGGAGCTACATTCAAGCTCGGAGCAATCAACCTTTCAGGCCTTGGCCTTTCCGCCATCTTCGGCGTCGT
>CAZZJJ010000070.1:0-7073 GCA_964654405.1 uncultured Treponemataceae bacterium | reverse complement strand
TTTAAAAGGGTCGAATGATCACCACCGGGCGGAAGCTGCGTTCAAAGCGCTCGCGTTGGCGCTCAAAATGGCGCTGCAGCCCCGGCTTCAGCCTTTGCTGCAACTGCAGCAACAGCTGCTGCCGAAGCTGCTGCCGGGGCAGGCTTCTGCGGCAGCCAATGCCCCCAGCACCAAAGGTTCGCCGATTCTTGTCATCGAGACTGTGGGCGGACCGGCTGGGCCGCAAGGAGCCTGAAATGGAAGCAAGAACAAAAACACTCGCGATAGCCGCGACGGGAACGGCAAACCTGGCTTCCGTCCTGGCCCTGTGCGCGCGAACTGGCGTCGAGGCCTTGATCACCACGGATCCTGCTGTTGTCGCCGAGGCCGAATATGCGCTTTTGCCCGGCGTCGGGGCATTCGGTCCTGCGATGGCCAATTTGCGCGCTTGCGGGATGGATATGGCGCTCAAAGCCCGCTGGCTGCAAGGAAAGCCGCTGATGGGGATATGCCTCGGCATGCAGATGATGTGCCAGGAAAGCGAAGAAGCGCCGGGAATGCCCGGGCTCGGCTTCATTCCTGTGAGGGTTCAAAAGTTCAGAGGCAGTCTGCCGCTGCCCCAGCTGGGCTGGAATTCGATTGTGCCGGGAAATGGCTCGATTCTTGAATCAGGCTGGGCGTATTTTGCCAATTCTTTCCGAGTCGCAGCAATGCCGGCGACAGCGCCGGCGGAATTTTCAGCGGCAAAGCCGGGGAGATTTGTCGGATCGCAGGCTCAGTATGGCGAAACCTTTGCCGCGAGCATCGAGTTTTTCCCCGAGGGCTCGGCGCTGCCGACGCTTCTCCTCTGTCAGTTTCATCCGGAGCTGTCCGGGAGCTGGGGCGAAGCGTTGTTCAAGCGTTGGATGGGGCTTGACTATAGTCCGGCGCAGCAGCGCCAGGAGGCGGCGCGATGAGCGGACTTGCAAAAAGAATCATTCCCTGCCTCGACATTCTTGGCTGCCGCGTGGTCAAGGGCGTCAATTTCAAGAACCTGGCCGATGCAGGCGACCCCGCTGAGCTTGCGCGGCGATACGAAGCGGAAGGCGCTGACGAAATCGCCCTCCTCGATATCAGCGCGACCCTTGAAGACCGGAAAACTGCGCTCGAGACGGTGCGCCGAGTGAGGCTGGCGGTTTCCATCCCCCTGTCGGTCGGCGGCGGCATCAGGACAGTCGACGACGGCGAGCGGCTCTTGAATGCTGGCGCGGATCGCGTTTCGGTTAATTCTGCGGCGGTGCGGAACCCGGAAATTCTTTCACTGCTGGCTGAACGTTTTGGCGTCCAGTGCGTCATCGCGGCCATCGACGCGAAATCCGTCACGGCACCGCAGATTGCCGAAGGGAAAGGCAGCCGCGCCTGGGAAGTCATGATCGACGCGGGAAAAACGGCGACAGGGCTGGATGCGGTGGCATGGGCAACAGCCTGCGCGAACCGGGGTGCAGGCGAAATTCTGCTGACCTCGATAGACCGCGACGGGACAGGAACCGGGTATGACTATGCGCTGTTGGAAGCGGTCGCCGTCGCGGCGGGCATCCCGGTGATAGCTTCCGGGGGAGCCAGCCGGCCCGAGCATTTTCTGGAAGGATTAACAGCCGGAGCGCAGGCTGTGCTCGCTGCGGGCGTTTTCCATCGACATGAACGGACAATAGAAGAAATCAAAGAGTATCTGAAAAAGAACGGCATGGAGGTTCGATTATGATCATACCGAGCATCGATATTCAAAACGGGCAAGCGGTTCAGCTCAGAGGCGGACGGCACCCGGTTCTCGTGGTGGGGGATCCTGAAAAACTGGCAGAAAAATTGTCCAGGCTGGGCGAGATCGCAATTGTCGATCTGGACGCAGCGCTGGGCAAAGGTTCCAACAAAGACCTGATTCTAAAACTGGTCAGCAAGTATCCTTGCAGGGTGGGCGGCGGAATCAGAAGCCGCGAACTCGCCCTCGAATATCTGGACGCAGGCGCCCGCCAGATCGTGATCGGGACGCGGGCTGCGCGGGACTTTCTGGAGGCTCTGCCGCGGGAGCGCTTGATCGCCGCGCTGGACATGGACAAGGGCACCATCATGGTGGAAGGCTGGACCAAGGCTACCAGTCAATCCATCAAGGAGCGAATAACCGAACTGGCACCGCTGGTCGGCGGCTTTCTTATAACCACCATCGAACGGGAAGGCGAGCTGGCCGGCCTCGATATGGATTTGGCGCGCGATCTCATAGCCGTTTCAAAAGGGACGAGAATTACCTTCGCCGGCGGAGCCATGGGCGGTGAAAAAGGCGTTCAGCAGATCGCGGAGCTTGATCGCCTGGGGGCCGATGTCCAGGTCGGCACCGCGCTGGCAACCGGCGCACTGAAACTTTCCGAAGCCTTTGCCGCTCCGCTAGTCTCTGACAGGTCTGACGGCTTATGGCCGACTGCGGTCTGCGACGAAGGCGGAAGATTTCTTGGTCTGGTGTATTCGGATCTGGAAAGCCTTGAAATGGCTCTCAACACCGGCAAGGGTATCTATAAATCCAGATCCCGTGGCTTGTGGATAAAAGGGGAAACATCCGGCAACACCCAGCGGCTTATCCGTGCGGATTTGAACTGCGAGCGCGACAGCATTCGTTTTACGGTCGCTCAGGAGGGCCAAGGGTTCTGCCATTTGCAGCGAAGAAACTGCTTTGATGACGGGTTTGGCATTGAAAAGCTTTCCCGGACCATTGCGGATAGATTCAAACAGGCTCCCGAAGGATCCTATACCCGAAGGCTTTTTTCGGACCGAGGTTTGCTGGCCGCAAAACTGCGGGAAGAGGCCGATGAGCTTGCCAAAGCCGATGGAGCCAGGGACACCGCTTTTGAAGCAGCGGATGTCATTTATTTCGCGCTTGTCAAGGCAACCCGGGAAGGGGCGAGCCTGTATGACATCGAGCAGGAGCTCGAACGCCGATCATTCAAAGTTCAGCGTCGCCCCGGCAATTCCAAGCCAGGCTACGATTCCAGCGATGGAGGCGCTTCATGGACCAGTATCCATTGAGACGAATCAGCCTGAACCAGATTCCCGAGCCTCAGGCGCGGCTGTTCGATCTGGAGGTCGATGCAGTCGCAGCCAAGGCTATCGAAGCCGTCAGGCTGGGTGGAGAACCAGCGCTCAGGATGTGGGCAGAAAAACTGGGTGAAATCGCTGAAGGGGATACGATTTTCTACAATCGCGGGGATCTCGAGGCTGCTTTTCAAGCGATTTCTGAGGCTGAGCAGCGCCTCCTTCAGCGGGTTCAAGGCCGCGTCGCCGCCTTTGCGGAAGCTCAGCGGCAAGCGCTTGGTGATGTGGACATCGCTGTTCCAGGCGGCCGCGCGGGACATCGCTTCATTCCTGTCGCACGGGCAGGCTGCTATGTTCCGGGAAGCCGCTATCCCCTGCCCTCGAGCGCCATCATGACGGTAACGCCGGCAAAGGTCGCCGGCGTCAGGGAAGTTGTCTGTGCAGGGCCGAAACCGCAAACCATAACCCTCGCGGCCGCCTTTGTTGCCGGCGCCGATTGCTTCCTCGCATGCGGCGGAGCGCATGCGATCGCCGCCCTTGCCTTCGGGGTGGTCAGCCCCCGCTGTGATGTGATTGTAGGGCCGGGCGGGCGGTATGTTGCAAGCGCCAAGCGCCAGCTTTTCGGCAGTGTCGGCACGGAAGCGCCGGCGGGGCCTTCCGAACTGCTGGTTATCGCGGATGATTCGGCTGACGCCGAGATTGCCGCCGCCGATTTGCTTGCACAAGCCGAGCATGATCCTTCATCCGTTCCGATGCTGGCATGTCGTTCCGAAGCCTTCGCCGCTGCGGTTGAAACTGCCCTTGCACGCCAGCTGGCGGCTCTGCCCGAGGAAAACCGGAACACAGCCATGCAGTCTTTGAAAAACGGCTGGGCTTTTGTCTCCCCACGGATGGAGGAACTCTGCAAAGCAGCAGAAACCTGTGCGCCTGAACATCTCGAACTGATGGTGGCGCAGACAGACGCATATGCACAGCGCATCCAGTCCGCAGGCGCGGTGTTTGTCGGCAACAATTCGGCTGAAGTTTTTGGAGACTACGGTGCGGGGCCGAACCACACTTTACCGACCGGAGGAGCCGCGCGTTTTGCCGGCGGGCTGTCGGTGCTGAACTTCTTGAAGGCGCGGACATGGCTTGCATTGAGCGAAGCGGAGCCGCTGATTGCCGATACCGCTCAGCTAGCAAAGCTCGAGCGGCTGGAAGCTCATGCCCGGGCGGCGCTCAAGCGCGCTTCACGATAAAGCCAGGGCTTTAAAAAAGACGGTTTCGGAAAAACGTAAACAATCTGAGCAGGTTTCAAGACACATCGTGCATCGCGCACGATGTGTCCTGAAACCGCCGTGCAGACTGCAAACCGGCCCATCGAGCCGGTTTGTAAAAATCAACTAAATTTCTTATTGAGATACCGGGCAAAGCAGGAGGGGTCAAGCGGCTTTCCGGTCACCTTCTGCAAAAGTTCGCCGGGCAGATAGAGCGAACCCTTGGAATGTACATTGACTTTCAGCCACTGCTGCATGTCTCCAAGTTCTCCGCGCGAAATTTTCTGTTCGAGATTGGGAATCTGTTCCTGCATGACTTCCCAGAACTGGGCAGCATACAGATTGCCCAGCGCATAGCTCGGGAAATAGCCAAAGGCTCCCATTGACCAATGGACATCCTGCAGACAGCCAAGCCGATCATTGGGAACGTCAAGGCCGAGCAGTTCTTTTATTTTTGCATTCCAAGCCTGCGGAATGTCCTTGACGGCAAGATTTCCGCTTATTATTGCCGATTCAAGTTCGAATCGAACAATGACATGCAAACCATAGGTCACTTCATCGGCTTCAGTTCGAATCAGGCTTCGCTCGACCTTATTGATCGCCTTGACAAACCGATCCACATCGACATTTGCGAGCGGTTCGCCAGCCATAGCCTGAATCGCCGGATAATGCTTTTCCCAGAAAGCCCGCGATCGGCCGACAAAATTTTCAAGCATTCGTGACTGCGATTCATGCACCGCCATCGAAACCGCCTCGGCAAGCCGGGTTCCGCGGAAATCAGGATGGGGATCGATGTTCATTTCATACAGCGCATGCCCGGACTCATGAATGGTACTGAAAATGCTCGAGGGGAAGTAATTTTCGACATATCGCGTCGTGATTCTGACATCATCCCGGCCCAGCGTCGTGGTAAATGGATGAGCCGTCGTGTCGAGCCTGCCCCGCTTCTGATCATAACCGACCGCATCCATGAGGTAGCGGCTCATTTTCGCCTGAATCTCGGCGCTGACAGGCGCATGGAGGAAAGAATCATCGACAGGCGGTTGGGCGGCAATTTTGTCCAGCAGGGCCACAAGATCTTTTTTCATCACTGAAAAGACCGCAGCAACCGAAGCTTCGGTGCTGCCGTATTCAAACAAATCGAGCAGGACATCGTAGGGTTTTCTGCCGCTGTCGAGATATGCGGCCCGCTCCTTGTTCATCCGTATCATAGTTTCCAAGTGCGGGGCGAAGAGCGAAAAATCATTGGCTGATTTAGCCTGCGACCATGCGGCCTGCGAGAGACTGGCTTGCTTTGCGTATTCCATGACGAACTCTGAGGGAAGTTTGGTTTCCTTATCATATTCCCGCCGGGTCAGTTTGACATACGCGGCTTCTTCAGGCGAAAGATCCTTCGCAGCTTCCGTGGCCGCAAGAAGCTCCCCGATTTGCGGATCCACCGCCTTTTCATGAGCCAGCCCTTCTATGAGCGAAAGCTGTTCGGAACGCTCTTCGATTCCTTTCTCCGGAAGATATGTCTCCTGATCCCAGCCAAGCACCGCGCCGATGTGCGTCAGCAAGGTTCTCTGTCGGTCGAGTTCGACTAATTTTGCTATTTCCTGTCTCATAGTTGCTCCTTTTGAAAACATGATACCATGAATGTACCGACTTTTGTATCATTAAAGAAAGCACAAGATCGGAAACACTATCGCCGAACACGGAAATCTTGCTATACTGGTTTCGTGTTTCTCTTTGAATTGAATCAGCCGGTCTCAGCGCTTCGAGGAGCCGGTTCGGCCGTCGCCGCAAAGCTCGCAAGGCTCGGCATTGTTACCATCAGCGATCTTTTATCCCACTATCCCCGTGATTATGAAGACCGAACCCGCTATGTACCGCTTTCGCAATTCGCCAAATACCCCTCTGTCCACACGATTGCCCAGGTTGTCAGGCATGATTATATCGGCTACGGTCGCATGAAAACGCTCAAAATCAAAATTCAGGATGAGACGTCACAAGCCGAACTCATCTGCTTCAATCGGAATTTTCTTGAAAGCCGCCTTCCAGTCGGCTCGCACATCCTGGTTCATGGCAAATTTCAGTTTCGCTATGGGGAGCTTCAATCATCGACCTTTGAGGCAGAACCAGTGCGGGAAGGCCAACAGCCTTCCCAGGGCATTCTGCCGGTATATTCGCTCACTGAGGGCATCAGCCAGGGGATCATGAGAAAACTGGTCCGTCAGGCGCTTGCAATGTACGGGCTCAAGATTGAAAACGAACTCCCGGCGGACCTCATTCAGAAAGAAGCGTTATGCGACAAAGCACTCGCCATCAAGCAGATTCATGCGCCAGAATCGATGGATGCGCTGAACCGCGCCCGCGCTTCGCTGGCATTTGAGGAACTCTTTTACTTTCAGCTCAAAATCGCCATGCGGATTCAGTCGCGCCATCAGCAGAAACTGCCGAGAAAGAAAATCCAGGGACTTCTCCGCTCCAGACTCCTCGAGCGACTTTCCTTCCAGCTGACGGCCGACCAGAAAAAAGTGCTTGAAGAAATCACCGCAGATCAGGAAGCTGAGCATCCCATGGCGCGCTTGCTGCAAGGCGAAGTCGGATCGGGCAAAACGATCATCGCCTTGCTTGCCGCCCTGAATGAAGTAGAGCGGGGAGGACAGGCGGCCATCATGGCGCCGACCGAATTGCTTGCACGGCAGCACGCAGCCACTGCGGCGAAATTGCTGGAGCCGCTTGGTATCAGGCTCGCTTTTCTGACCGGCAATATCAATGACCAATCGCGCCCGAACC
>CAZZJJ010000069.1:0-7185 GCA_964654405.1 uncultured Treponemataceae bacterium | reverse complement strand
GATTTTTACCCCGTTTTTTACGACCAAGGAAAAGGGCAGCGGCATCGGTCTGGCTTTTGCAAAGAAGATTATGCAGTCTTTTCGGGGGGACCTCATTTATGAAGGAAGCCAGGAAAGCGGAGCCGTTTTTATTCTGAAATTTCCAGCAGCTGTGAAACAGTAGTTGCGGCGCATAGATAGGAATTCAAAAACTGTAAAAAAGCCTTCATGCCACAGTTCTTGTCTGGCATGAAGGCTGGGAAAATGCTTCTGATCCGGGGAATTACTGTATATTCATAAAAACGTTTTTAATGATGGCGACTGCTTCCATCAGTTCTTTTTCGGTAATGACCAGCGGCGGCGCGAATCGGATGATATTCCCATGCGTCTGTTTTGCGAGCAGCCCTGCATCTTTCAGTGCCATGCAAACATTCCAGGCTTCAAATCCTTCTTCAAAAACAACAGCGTTCAGCAGGCCCTTGCCGCGAACAAGCTTCATTTTCGGGCAGGGTATTGCTGAAATTTCTTTCCTGAAAAGCTGGCCCAATCGCTCCGCATGCTCTTCCAGTTTTTCGTTTTCAAGAACTTCAATCGCTGCAATGCCGACAGCGCCCGCGAGGGGGTTGCCGCCAAAGGTTGAACCATGGGTTCCCGGCGTAAATACATTCATAACCGAATGATCAGCGACAATTGCGGAGATGGGCATGATACCGCCGCCGAGCGCCTTCCCCAGACACATGATATCGGGTCTGGCATTTTCATGCTGCCATGCAAAGCGTTTTCCGGTCCGGCAGAATCCAGTTTGAATTTCATCCAGAATGAAAAGGACATTATGCTTTGTGCAGATATTTCTTACTTGCTCAAGATATCCTGCAGGTGGAACGATAACGCCGGCCTCACCCTGGATCGGTTCGATAATGACAGCGACTGTCTCTGGAGTAATCGCATTTTCAATGGCGTTGGCGTCTGCGTATGGCACTTTGACAAATCCAGGAACGTAGGGGCCGTAGTTAACCAGGGATTCAGGATCCGTGGACATGGAAATGACCGCGATTGTCCTCCCATGGAAATTACCCTCGGCACAGATGATTTGCTGTTTCCCGTTCGGGACTTTCTTGACTTCGGCGCCCCATCTGCGGGCTGCTTTCAGCGCGGTTTCGACAGCTTCGGCGCCGGTGTTCATGGGCAAAGCTGTTTCATAGCCGGTAAAGTCGCAGAGCTTTTTCAGAAACAGACCCATCTTGTCATTGTGGAAAGCCCGTGAGGTCAAAGTTACGCGTTCCAGCTGTTCTTTGACCGCGTTTACAATGTGGGAATGCAGATGCCCTTGGTTGACAGCGGAATAGGCTGAAAGGAAATCGAAATATTCTTTTCCCTCAGGATCCTTTACCTTGCATCCTTTGGCTTGTGAAATCACTACGGGCAGGGGATGGTAGTTGTGTGCGCCGTAGGTATTGTCCAGGGCGATATAGTCCTGGGACTTCATAGGGAAACCTCCTCATTTTGCTGAATTACTGCTGATAAGCGTTAGTCTGGTTCAGCAAATTATTTTTGATTATACACTACTTTGGCTGAAAACGAAAGGGGCTAATTTGCTAATTCATATTGGTATAAATAATTATATAGATTGTCCTGTATAATGATGCAGACAGGGCAATCCGCCGTTCATAGTCATGCTGCTGAAAAATATGCAGTAATTACTTTTAAGTAATGAAAATATTGCATGCATGACCTGTTCGGTCTAATTGGCAAAGGAATATGCAATTTTTTGCTTTTTAGTATATTCCTCTTCACCCAGTTCAACAAGTCTGTCGAGCAATTCGGAATATGAAAGGCCGCCGGCCTGGCACATTCTGGGATACATGGATATCGCGGTAAAGCCCGGGATTGTGTTGGCTTCATTCAGCATGATGTTGCCGGTTCGTTTATCCATGAAGAAGTCGACTCGCGCCATACCATGCAGTGTGAGAGCTGTATAAGCCTCCAGCGCAAGTTTTTTAATGGTTTCTTCCTGGCTGGGCAATAATTTTGCCGGGACCTCGAGCCGTGCTCCGTCCGGATCTTTGTATTTGGCCTCATAATCATAGAATTCGTGCGTTGGGATAATCTCGCCGGGAGCGAAAACAACTGGATTGTCATTGCCGAGAACCGCGCATTCTATTTCTCGGGCGGGAATGAATTGCTCGATGAGGACTTTATTGTCATAAAGAAAAGCCCTGTGCAAAGCCTCGAGCAATGATTCGCCGGCGGGAACTTTGGAAGCGCCGACCGAGGAGCCGGCACAAGCGGGTTTTACAAAGCAAGGCCAGCCGAATCTAGCTTCAATTTTTCTTGTCAGGAAGGCATGGATGTCGGGCCGTTTCATTTCTTCTGACCGGACAACCAGATAATCAGTGATTGGCAGATTTTTTTCAGCCCACAGAGCTTTGGTTATCGCCTTGTCCATGCCAATTGAAGACCCAAGGACTCCAGCGCCGACATAAGGGATGTCCGCGCATTCCAGAAGACCCTGAACCGTCCCATCCTCTCCGAAGGTTCCATGAAGGACGGGGAATGCGATATCGCAGGGCAATTTTTTATAGCGGGAGGGCGATGATTCATACCACAAGCCTGCGCCGGGAAGGACCATGACGCGTTTGCCTTTTTGAATTGCGGGCATCCCCGCCATCGAGCTTTCATTTGAGCTGAACGCTGGCATTTCCTGGAGATACCATTTTCCGTCTTTCGCGATGCCGATCAGGGTGACTGAATATTTTTCAGTGCTGAGGTTTTTTACAATGCTGGCTGCTGAAATGAGAGATACTTCATGCTCTCCTGATTTTCCGCCATAAAGAACCGCAACTGCTTTCATGCTTTTTCCTTTTCGAATAAGGTTGTCACTGGTTCCGTTGTTCGGAACCGAATAGGAACATCAATTAAACCCAAGTTCGCTTAAAGCCTGAAGGGCTTCTTTTTCCTCATCGTAAGGCATCACGCGGTCATGATAGATGATGGAGTTTTCGTGCCCTTTGCCTAAAAGCAAAACAAGATCGCCGGGTTTCGCGAGGCTGAACGCATGGCGTATGGCTGCAGGTCTGTCAGGTATGAGAAAAAGGTCAGTGTTTCCAATCTTGTGCTTGCAGCCCTCAGCTATCTCCTCAAGAATGCGCATTGAATCTTCTCCGCGCGGGTCCTCGTCGGTCAGCACCAGAATGTCGCAATATTTTTCCGCGATTGAGCCCTGAAGCGGTCTTTTTGCGGTATCCCGCTCTCCAGCGGATCCAAATAGACAGATGATTCTTCCTGCATATTGTTTTCTGAGCGGTGCAAGCACCGTTTCAAATGAAGAAGGCGTATGAGCGTAATCGATGACAACTTCGAATGGCTGGCCTCTGGAAATTCTCATCATTCTGCCGCGAACGGGCTTAAGTTGTGAAAGCAGGGGAATCAAGTCTCTGCAGGCGAGCCCTGTCGTCTTTGAAACTGCCAACAGCGCTGCCATCGCATTCATCACGTTGAAGGTACCCGGAAGGTTTATCCGCGCAGGATGGTGTTTGCCTTCCTGATCGTTTAGAATGAAGGAACAGCCGCGTTCATCCGGAACAAGATTGGAAGCATGAACCGTTGCAGAGTTCGTATTCAGAGAAAATGAGTACACCGGCTTTTGCGTACACGCGGTGAAATAAGATGCGCTGGGATCGTCAGCATTAACAATGCCGAAAGAGGGCAGCGGGGTTTCCAGACCGGCAACTTGCTTGCTGTGGCAGTGCGTATCGAGGTTTCTGAAAAGATTGGCTTTGTCTGAACGATATTGTTCCCAGGAACCATGAAACTCCAGGTGTTCATGAGTAACATTCATCATGATGCCGCAATCGAAATGAACGTTGGCCAGTCTGCCGGTACGCGCGCTGAGTCCATGGCTTGAGGATTCGACGACAGCGAAAGAACAGCCTGCATCGCGCATGGATGCAAGATATTGATGAACCGCGATGGCCTCCGGTGTTGTCTGGTGCTCTGGATTCGGCGCTTCACCGCTTCCTGAATCCGACATGACAGTAGAAAAGAAACCAGCCTTGAATCCAGCCAATTTCAGGAGTTGATAGATCAAGTAAACAGTTGTGCTTTTTCCTTCGGTGCCTGTAACGCCAATAACATAGAGGGAGTCTGAGGGGTGATCAAAAAAATCATCAGCCACCTGGCTCATGGCCAGCCTCGCGTCTGGCACCTTTATATAGCTGATTTCTGGATTCTGTGTCGCAAGTTCCTTGTCGTGAATGATCGCCACAGCTCCCTTCTGAATCGCAGCATCGATATAGGCGTGCCCGTCAGTATGAAGTCCCTGAAAGGCAAAAAACAAGTAATTCTTTGAAATCAGTCTCGAATCGTAAGCCAATCCTTCAATAGTTGGATTGACTGATCCTTTTCGGCTGAGGACGGGAATTGAGACAGTCAGTGCGTCAAGCGGTTTAGCCATCGGGTGCAGAATATCACATTCAGAATGTCTCTATCAACCGAGGTTTTTAGAAAACAGACGATTAGGCAAAGTTCAGAATCAGGCTGCTATTCAAGCACAACCTTGAATCCGGCATACGCGGCAAACGGTACTTCTGAAATATCCAATGAAGAAGAGAGAATCCCAATCGCGCCGCCGCCGATTCTGAAGCTGCGTTTTTTCCCAAATCCCAGCCAGACAGATACTTCAGGCAGAAGAACATCCATCTCCTCCAGCCCATAGATATTGCCCAAGGCATAATAGCCAAAATAGAGTCCGCCGATTCCTGCATTGATGGAAAGCGCGCCCAGAGAAAGTTCAACCAGTGCCGCAGGGTATGCGAGGCTCGCTACCAGAATACTCTGCGCCTTGATACCTGCTCCAATCCTGAGAATACCGCCGAGATTGGCCTGCAGCATAAGCGAAAGGTTTGGAATGGGGATCAATCCAACATTTTCAATCACCTCAAGAAAATCTCCGTATAAGGAGCCATCCCCGGTGATAAAGCCTACAGCAACCGGGGCATTCGCGCCTATCTCAAAACGGAATTGGCCAAATGCTGAAGGAACAAGCGCCAAGATAAGGAATAGGACGATGAGTGTCTTTTTCATTTACTGCCTCCTTGAAGCGATAATCATTATTATGCTTCAAGTTCAGTATGGTTCTTAAAAGGTGAAAAGTAAAGGAAAAATGGTCGAAATGTGCAGGAGCGGCACGGACAGAGCTTTTTCTGCGCTATTTTGTGCTATTGGTCCGGTTGCCGAGAGAGCGCCATACCAATATTATATGTTCATGTACCACACGAGAATTGAATCAACTTTTTCCGCCGCCCATCACCTTACCCACTATAATGGGAAATGTGAACGTCAGCACGGCCATAATTACAAGGTATACCTCTGGGCTCGCGGCGGGAAGCTCGATGAAGGCGGCATGCTCGTTGACTTTGGCAGGATGAAGACAGCGCTCAAAGAGGTCCTGGCGATTCTGGATCATCAGGATTTGAATGAACTGGGGTTTTTCAGCGCCGACCCAAGCGCAGAGCGAATCGCCGAGTTCATTTTCAATCAAGTTCGTGAAAACAATCCAGAGCTTCCAATCTGCGCGGTTGACGTTTTTGAAACCGACACTTCCATGGCACGCTTCAGTCTGGATTGATCAATCCAAGGCATTGACAATCTCCACTATTTGCAGCAGCGGCGGTCTGCCGGCTTCGTCTTCTATCATTGAGAATAAAGCAGAAAGATCAGTTTTATGCCCACATGCAATAGAAATCTCAGGGTTTTCACCCTCAGCGAGTACGGCGCTGATAATCATTTTCTTTTGAATCGATTTTGCGGTCAGATCGAAGAAGATTTTTCCGCTGGATTTTCTCATGATCGGAGAAAGGCCGGCATTCGTGAGATATGTTCCGAAAAGCCTTGCGAGAACAGCTGAGTTCATGGGCGGGCAGAGAATGGACGCTTTCAGAGCTTGAGCTGGCGCACGGGCTTGAGCCGTGAGGAGTGAAACCAAGCCTGAATCAGCGGACGGTTTCTTAAGAATTTCAGCGAGCATGGCTTCAGATCTGGCTGGATCTGGCCCATACAGCGCAAATCGGCTCATTCCAAACCTGCCGTACCATGGTTTCAAGATCGATTCGAAAGCTTCGTTTTTCGAAAAAATAAGTTCTTTCGCGGTAAAAAGCAAACGATCGCTGCCGCTGAACGCGGCAAATAAGTACTTCAAGAGCGATGCTTCGCGATATTCTGAAGAGGAAAAGGCAAAATCCCGGGACATGGCGACATCGATGAAAACGGGCTTGAAACGCGCTTTTGCTTCCATCAGTTTGGCCAGACGCTGGGCATATTCTGCCTCTTTCGGCTCTGTCATGGTATGACTGGTCATGAACCTGATTTCTTCTTTCGAATCGCAGACTTCACAGCCGCTGCACGTAGAGCCCAGGCAGAGCGGCCGGTTTTTAAATTCGCTGGCTTCCCGGTAGTGGCGAAACAGTGTCGCGAAATGCGACGGCGGCTCCATGAATCCAAAGTCCGGCGTGAAGGATGCATCTTTTTCAGCCATCAGCGGTTCGAAGGCTATTGTGTTGCGTGCGATGAATTCCCGCAAAGCATGATACGCTTTTTTATCCGCCGTGCCGTCGAAGACAATGCCGGAAGCTGGAAGGTTATTCAGCCAGCCGAAGAGCAAGTGCCCGCCGAGCGTCATCAGCTGGTCGATATAGTACTCGGAGAAATTGGAAGCGAGACGGAATTCGATATGATTGGCCAGACAGGATGTTTCCAACAGGGAAGATATTTTTTCAAGTCTGTCCCTGTCAAGAACAAGCGGCGCGTACTGCAGCGGAGTAAAGGGGAGGCGGACAAGATAGCCAGCGGATACCAGGATTCTTAAGCCCGGGGCTTTATTCCGGCGCTTTTCCGCAAGCTCTTTGAGAAATCCATCGAATTCGGTGAGGTCAGCTTCATTCTCAAAGCCTGAAAGGATATAAAAGAGTTTGAGTTCTTTGACACCCTGAGCTGCGACGAGGTCGATGCATGTTGCTAAATCTTTATCCGTAAAACCTTTACGGTAGAACGAGCGCATCCTGCCGGAGATGCCTTCGATGCCAAGGGTGAATGAGCGTTTTCCGCCTGCCAGTTCGGCTTTAAAAAGCCTGGGATTGGCGGCGAGAATATCGAGTCGCTGGCTCATGAAGGACACTTTCATGAAAATTCGATTCAGCGAAAAAATGAGAT
>CAZZJJ010000068.1:0-7242 GCA_964654405.1 uncultured Treponemataceae bacterium | reverse complement strand
ATGAGCGTTTCTTCAACATCCCAGCCTTGCGCAGCAAGCAGATCAGCCATAGACATGGCATCATCATCGGTATAGAAAAGATCATTTATCCTTGTTGATTGGTAATCGGCGATGCCGATCACCAGCGCATGCCGCGCCGGCAGGGATGGAGCCGACAGAAAAAGGGAGCAGGAAGAAACAGTAAGAAAAAAGGTGAAAGGGATAAGAAATTGAAGCAGTCTGGCAGACTTTACGCTGGTTTTTCTCATGGTGCTCTCTCATCTCGAGATGGAGCGTTGCCCAACTCAAAGCCAAGCGAAAGGCCGGCAGAAATCATTGAAGCGCCTGCCATGGTTGTGTAACCAAACGGTACCCTGACAAGAAGATTGAAAGTTCGATTTTCAAGCCTGAAAACTTCTGAAAGCCGAATTCCAAATGAGCCTGTCCCTGCAATCTGGGCGCCTGCCAGAGGGGTGCCTAAGTATTCGGAAACCCGGATTTGCGCTGAGGCATCGGCCACAAAAGCGGCCTGAACATTAAAAATGGTCATGGCTTCTGGCGCGAACAAAAGTGAAGCACCGAGACCCAGTCCATAGCCATGAAAGCCCCGGTAGAGATTGCCGTCTGAAAGCAATGCAGAAGAGCCGAAAGAAAAATAATCAACCCGAAACAGGAACCCCGCATGAAATGGCCGCTTGAAATTGTCTCTATTGAAGATGCTGTTGCTCGACAGAAAAAGTCTGTACCCGATTTGGAATCCTGTTTGTGCTTTCCACTCAAGAGAGGGAAGCTTGACTAGATTGAACATCAAGCCAGAATCCAGCGCAGAGCTCGCTGTCACATCTCCAAAGGCAAAGCTGGGAGCAAGCAGAAGAGTAATAAGAAGACAACTGAGTATTACTTTTAGCTTTACAGAACGAGCCATATCAAGAAATGTATTCTATTAGCTTCTCTAAGTCCACTAAATAAAGTACATTTCATAGTGATTATGCTGAAGAACAGAATAAAGACAGGCATGATGTCGGGGGGCTGTGCGGTTTTCGCGCTCCTTGCTCTGACGCTCTTTGCTGGTTGCAGCCGATCCGGATATTCCCGGTCGCTGAGACTGCCGCCTGATCCATCAATGATAGGGAATACCTGGTGGTTTCTGGTTACGGCTGACTACGCGCAGGCGCAAATCCAGGCCGATGCCGCATCACCCGCAGGTGTTTCCTCAGCCATGGTTATTCGCAAAGGCACGATTCTTGAATGCTCAGAACGGAGAATAGGCCCTCAAGGGCTCGACAGCGGCGGCTTGCTGTATCGTTTTAAGGATGGCGGGCGCGATTACTGGATGAGCGAAAAATTCGGGCAAGCCTTTTTTTCCTTGCAGGAAGCGGAAAAAGCCAGAGCCGGAATGTAAAGATGCAAAGACATAGAGGAATGTGATGGAATTTTTCAGGACATGGATTGTGCCGCCTCTTATCGGCGCGGTAATCGGCTATTTTACCAATTGGCTGGCAATAAAAATGCTTTTCAGGCCGCTGAAACCTGTCATGCTGGGTTCCTGGAAACTACCCTTTACGCCGGGGATTCTGCCCCGTGAAAGAGAACGTCTTTCGGTCAGCATAGGTGAAACGGTTTCGCGCGAACTTCTGACAACTCAGGTTTTTGCTGAGCGTCTGCATGATCCATACATGATCGGCAAGGTGGAAACATCGGTTACCGTGCTCCTTGAAGGCATCCTTTCTATGCCGCTTGATGAAAGTCTTGCCTCGATTCTGAATAAGGAACAGCCTGCATCTGGCGATACTGAGCCTGATCTTGGCGCTTTAGCCCTTGGAATCAGCAAAAAAGCTTTATCTTCTCCGGAATTTCGCAATGCTTTGTCGATGGCCCTGAAGTCATCCGCGGAAGAAATCCTTGCGTTTCCGGCTGAAGCGTTTCTTGACCGAAAAGGCCTAGAAAAAGCACTTTTTTCTTTTGCTGAAAACTGCGGAAAGCCTGAATTCCGGACCAGGCTTCAAGAACTTTTCTTCGGGAAGCACAGGCCCGGAGCCGGAAAATTGCCACATGAAGCTGACAGTTCAGGTGCTCCTGGCGCGGCAGGCTCTCATGCCGGATTTGAAAATGCGGACGATAAGCCGGAGCAGGAACCCATTCTCACTGAAAAAGAACTGACGCCGCTTGCAATTCTTGCCTCGGATATTCTCTATTCAAAACTGGTTCCCGTTGCAAATTCAATTCTGGAAGATACGGCAATCAGAAAGGAGCTGGAAACCCTTGCCATGAAGGCGGTCAAAGGGGCAATAAACCGTCTCGGTCCAGTTCAGCGGCTCATTGTGACTGCCGCCAATTATGAAAAAACTTTGCAGAATTCAATGCCGGACACAATTGAAGAACTTTCGCATGCCATAATCCAACTGCTTGCATCGCAGACCATGAAAGAAAAACTGGTGAAAGCGGTAGCAGGCTACATCGCTGCGATGCGTTTTTCCGGTAATGATACGGCGCTTATCGGAACAACCACCGATGGGCTTGGCTGGGCTCTTCAGCATGAAGCTGATTTCGATACGGAAAAGCCGGCGACTGGAATAGCTTTTCAGTCTGCTGCAGCCATCTTTGAATCAGTGGACCGGTTTCTGAAAGAAATATCGGAAGACGCGGAAGGATTTTCCAGACGGCTGTCAGAACGATATGAGCGCTTTTCAGGAAGAAGGCTGTCCGAGCTTATTCCTGTTCTCAGCGCCGATCTTGCGGAAGGACTTTCACGAATAATTGTCGCAGGAATAGCAAACCCGGACTCAGGAGCTCTTATTTCCGGTGTATTTAAGGCTTTTATTGAGGGCTTTATAAAGGCGAACGCAGGAAAATCTCTCAGAGATGTGCTTTCCATCAGTCAGGAAGATATTAAGCAGATAGCAAGGCTTGTGACACGGACTGTCCTGAACGCGCTTTCTGCTCAATCAGAACAGCTTCTGGATGCTCTGGATATCAAAACAATGGTGGTTGAAAAAATCAACGCTCTAGATATGGCGGATGTCGAGCGTATCATTCTGTCGGTGGTGCATAACGAATTATCTTGGATTACCGTCCTGGGCGGAGTCCTGGGAGCGCTCATCGGTCTGTTTCAAAGTCTGGCTTCATTGTTTTAGGCCTGTCTGGCCTTTTGTTCCAAGTACCTTTGTGGCTTCTGAGCAGAGGTAGAAAGAACCAGTGATAAGCAAGACGGCATCGTTTTTCAGGCATCTTTCCAGGCCAAGAATAACAGCGCCTGCGGTATCTTCTGCCAACCTGACCTTATTTGAGCGCTTCGCGAAGCTCTGGAAAATCCGTTCTGGATCGCTTTGCTTAAAATCGCCTGGCTTTGTTATAATGATTTCATTGAATCGTCCAGCGAGGATCTCTGCCATTTCCTCATGCTTTTTATCGATGGCACAGGCGAAAACCAGCACCGCCGGTTTGCCCGGAAACAGTTGATTCAAATTTTTCAGTGTCAGCTGGACTGAATCCGGGGTGTGGGCTCCATCCAGTATGATGGTAGGCCTTGATGAAATAATTTCAAACCGTGCCGGCTGCCTTGCGTTGGAAAACCCTTGCGCAATTGCCTCTTTTGTTATGCCAGGCACTGCTATCGCGAGCGCTGCCAGTGAAAGAGCCATATTCTGCGCCTGGATTTCACCAATCATCGGGCTAGAAAGATTCAAACCATTCTTTAAGAGATCCTGAAGCTGGGGCAGGGGCATCCTATTTTTTGCGGGCAGCATTGTGCACGAGGTCCCTTCGGGAGAAATCCTGATCGAGCCAATCTGAACCAAATCCGATATTTCAAAAAAAGGAGCGTTTTTCTTGGCGGCAGCCATACTGAAAACCGGCATTACCTGGTCTGTGGTTTCAGGTTTTTGATAGCCAATACAGCATGGTCTGCCTTCCTTGATGATGCCAGCCTTTTCACCGGCAATCGCTGCCAGGGTCGTTCCAAGGAACTGGGTGTGCTCGAGCTCAATTGCGGTAATGGCTGAAACATCCGGAAGCACAATATTGGTGGAGTCGAGCCTGCCGCCGAGTCCCGTTTCGATAACCTGCGCCATGCAGCGCGCTTTTCTGAAAGCGCAGAAGCCTATGAGTGTTGTCAGTTCGAAAAAAGTCGGAAGTTCTCCGCCGGGAAAGAATTCCGCCGGTTTTCCTTCAACAAGCGAAAGCACTTCCTTTGCTGCACCAATGAGTATATCTTCTTCCATTTCTTTATTCGGATATGAAATACGTTCTTTCCACCGAATAAAATGTGGACTTGTGTAAAGGCCGGTGCGGAAACCGGCTGCTTCAAGCGCCGATGCACACATGCTGGAAACCGAACCTTTGCCCTTTGAACCAGCGATGTGGATTGTAAGCCTGCCGAGATGGGGATTCCCAAGCTGTTCCGCAAGAAACTGCATTCTATCCAGCTTGAACTCAGTCTTTTGCCCTTTTTCGACATTTACATAACGCATGAGATAGTCAAAAACAGCGTCGCTGGTGCTGAAATCCAGTACACTCATACCGCTGAGCATCCAGTTTTTAAATATTCCAGTCAAGTAGTCGCGTCCTGGATGCTGTCTTTGATGAATTGCTTTTCAAGACAGGGCTGGTACCTGCCGATATTTGGCTAGAGGGAGCCGCCACATTGAGAAGCACCAATTTTCTGGAAAATCTTGTATCTGCCGGAGCAAAAAACAGAAAGCGCTCAAGGACTTCTCAAATCAGGATTCGTGAAAAAAGCGAAACTGCTTCGCTGGCCAGCAATGAAGGGGCAGGACTTTTACGAAAAAAAGTTCTCATTATTGTGGAATCTGAGGGTGCAGTCTTTGATTCATTGTCCGTGTATTGCGAGCATGCCTATGTTCCGGCTTTTACAGCGTGTTTTTCGATGGGGCAGGATCCGCTGCTGTGCGGCCATATCTGGCGGACAGTAGCGCTCACAACCCGTCTTCGAGGCAGTTCGCCTTTTGTGATTCTCGCGGCGAGCCTCCGGCTGCTGAATAAAAAATATCCGTCGGTGCGTAGAGCAGCGATCATCAAAACACTGGACGCGTTTTTAGCCTCTGATGATAAAAACCTCCTTGCGCTTGCCGATTCGCCAGCCGGCAGTCCAGGCCGGATAATCGCGGATTGGTACTCAATGACACGCGGCGTCATTGAAAGGGAGCCGCCCGTTCCGCGTTTTGCCCGGGCGCAGTCCTTTCTAGAATCTCTGCCTTCAGCGGCGCCTTCAGCTGATGTTCTTGTCCATAGCACAATGCCAGAGTTTTCCGCCCTTGGTCAGTGGGAAATGGCAGGAATGGGTTCATTGTTCAGAAAAATCGCCGGAAGAGAGCGGGGCAGCATCCTTGAGTATCTCAGAATGGTAGTCACCAATGGTTTTGATAAAATACCGATTCTGGCTGTGGGAACAACCCGCGAATCATGGCTTGCGGCTCAGTCTGTCGGAGCAAGATTCTATCCAATCATTCCTTCGCGCGAAGAAGAGAGCTGGGCTTTTCTGGAAGAAGTATTCTTTCCTGCTTTCATGAAAGGTACTGCTTCCTCGGTTTCAGGTGATTCCTATGAATTCATTCGAATGATGACGCAGGATCTTTCGCTTGCCGCTATCCTTGAAGAATTTGAAAATGTCTATCTGGCCTGACGCGGCGAAAAATTTACCATCGCCAGAAAAATCGGCCATCTTCCGAAGGGCGCAACATTCTTCACCATGCTTTTCACGCTCTCGGAAAAAGCCTTGCCCCTTTTTTCAGTCAGTGCTTTTTGGTATTGTGAAGCATCGGAAAACCATGACTCCAGTTCTTCGTCTGCAAGCCGTTTCGCAAAGGTCCCTGTCAGTTCGGTTGCCTTGAGCTCTCCGGCAAGCCCTGTTGCAGCAAGCTTTTGGGAAATACTCTGCAGCAAGTCTCCGCATGATTCGATCCCTGCGGTTTGCTCTTTTCGATAGCCCGGTCCGCTTCCATACTCGTTTTCAAAGTGCTCGAGCTCAGCGATGATTCGCATCTTTTCGCTGTCCTGCGGCTGTGCACTCAGCTTGAGGAATTCGGAAATTCGGCTCGAACGCTTGGCGAGGATTTCAAAAAAAACGATCATACGCGGAAGCTTTTCATAGGCTGAATCTGACAGAAGCCAAGGTAATAGCAGTTCGCCGAAGTTTTCGGTTTTTAAGGTTTCGCAGACCAGAATCATGTCGAATGAAGAAAATCCGAATGCCGTCTGCATGTCGGCAGGACCGGCCGACTGATTCCACACGAGGGTAAAGGGGCGCGCGAGTTCTGGCAGGTTTTTGGTTTCCATCTCCAGAAGGGATCTGGATTCTTCGTCCTGGATTATCACAGCGCTGGTGCCTTCCGGACAGCGTCTGAGCGCTTCAAGACCATAAAATCCCTTTCGCGGGTCGATTATCAGCAGATTTTCGCTCCGTGCAGGCCGCAGAAAGTCAAAAACGAGGGAGCGGGCAGCGAGAAGCCGGGACGATGCTGAGCCTTCAGCCCGAGCCAGCCATTTTTTTCGTTTTTCGCCCTCCATGGACCAGATTGCCGCTTCGCTGACATTGGGCAGATCCTGACTGGCAATATCACCGGGGAGAAGGGCCAGCTGGGCTTCTCGCTTTTCAAGAACTGCGGTTTTGCGTTCTTTTTCAAATCCGCTGTCGCTCGGATAATAGAAAACAGCCTGTCTGAGGGAGTCAGGGAGATACTGCTGAGCGACCCAATGATCCTTGTAGGCATGGGGGTATTTATATCCTTCTCCATGTCCAAAGCCTTTCTGATCGCGGTTCCCGTCCTTCAAATGGTTGGGTACCTCGGCGAATTCCTGCTCAACGGCGGCAAGCGCGTCAAAATATCCCATGGTGGAGTTGGATTTGGGGCAGGTAGCGAGGTAAAGGGTGGCGAGGCTCAAATGGTATTGACCCTCGGGAAGACCAATGCGGTCAAAGGCTTGGGCGCAGGCGTTGATGGTCGCGATAGCGCCGGGATCCGCAAGACCGATATCTTCCGCTGCAAGTATCAGAAGGCGTCTGAAAATGAAGGATGGATCTTCGCCGGCATAAACCATGCGGGCAAGCCAGTAGAGGGCAGCGTCGGGGTCTGATCCCCTGATGCTCTTGATAAAGGCGCTGATCGCATCATAGTGGTAGTCGCCATCTTTGTCGTACAGAACCGCTCGCTTCTGGATGCTTTCTTCCGCAATTGCCGTTGAAATCTCGATTGCTTCGCCGTCTCGGGGCGGCCAGGCGGGAACCGAGGTTTCCACCGCCAGCTC
>CAZZJJ010000067.1:0-7260 GCA_964654405.1 uncultured Treponemataceae bacterium | reverse complement strand
CGGAAAACCAGATCGCAAGACGTGAAAACCAGGCGCTGCGTTTCATGGTCAGCGCTATCCCCAGTCCCGCACAAAAAAATGCCGTCCGAAAACTTATGAAAACTTGGTTGCCCAGCAGATAGACAGCCGCACAGGCTCCCAGTCCCGCCACAACCGGAAAACTGACCCGGCACAGAGTTGACCGAAAGCTTTGGCGCAGTTCGATATTCAAAATTGAAACCAATGCTCTCATACCATGTACCATCACTTATATAACGCTCAGGATTCTCGGTTTTGATTCAATCCGGACAGTAAAACTTGGCGAAATTTTTCAAAATAGCCTGCAGCGATTGCTCGCAATACCAGACAGGCTCCTTGGAGGCTTAACCAATCGAGGTTACAATCAAATCCGATTATGATGAAAAGCAGAGACTTTCCGCCCATCCATCGCCTTGCGCTCATCGGAGCTGTCTATCTGATGCTTTACTTCGACATGGTAACCGGCTTGGTGTCCCCGCCTGCCGGCACTGAGGCATGGCTTCTTGCAAACATTATAAAAAACAGCCTGCGGATTGGCGCTGTCTGTGGGCTTATGGCATGGATGGGAGGCTTCGGTGCATACCTGCAGCCAGGGGTCAGACTATTTCCCGCCGCAAAGGATATTCTCGACGCGCTCGCTATCGCTGGCATTATTGGTCTTTTTATTGCTGTCAGTTCATGGCTTCTCGCTCCGCATGACTGGACGAATCCGGTTTTGACTTCATTGCCAAAGGCCCCTCAAAGCTGGCGATTTATAACGCTTGCGATGGTTTCCAGCTTTGGAACGGGCTACGCCGAAGAGCTTTTTTTCAGATTCTTTTTAATCAAAAATTTCGAAATGACCGGCTTCAGCACTTTGTATTCAGTTTTAATCAGCGCTGTCATTTTCGGTCTTTCTCATCAGGCACAGGGCATTCCCGGCATGCTGATTGCCGGAGCTGCAGCACTCTTGTTTTCCCTCGCGATGCTCAAAGGCAAATCTCCGCATGCGCTCGCTCTCGGGCACGCCATGTATGACGCGGGGATTCTGCTCCTGCTGACTACTTAAGTTATCTCATCATTTTCCGATATACTGAACAGATGACAGGAACCGAAAAACTTATCAGCGATATTCGCCGCTCTCTGGCAAGTATCGAGCCAAATGGAAATCCAGCACGTGCGCCTTCGCTGGAAGCCTTGATTTATCAGCATTTTTCATTTCTTCCCGAATCCCTGCGCCAAGGCTTAAGCGAAGCTTTTATTTCGAAATACGAGACCGATCGGGAAAAGTCGAAATATTGGCTTGAAGCCATTGCCGGCATTTTTTCTCAGGAATATGACGGCGCAAACCTCAGCCTCGAAGAGTGGCGGGAAATCAGAGAAATGATTTCAGCATCCGCCGGCGATCTGCCTATGGATTTATTGACATCGATAATGTCGCTGATTGTGGACCACAAGGCTCTGTAGCGTATGACTGAATGGTTCGAGGATGAATCGTTCTGGGTTGCGTATGCGCCGCTCATGTTTGATGCATCACGATGGGCTGAAGTACCCGATGCGGTCGATTGGATAACTGCGACTGCGGCTGTCAGCGCACCAGCCTGTATCCTAGACCTTTGCTGCGGCGTCGGCAGATACAGCCTCGAATTTGCCCGGCGCGGCTTTGCAGTTACCGGAGTGGACATAACACAGGCTTATCTTGATGCGCTGACCGATTCAGCTCGTGAAGAAAGTCTTTCCATTGAGGTTGTCAGAGACGATGCCCGGACATTTTCTCGACCGGAAGAATTCGATCTTTGCCTCAATATGTTCACAAGCTTTGGTTATTTTTCAGATATCGATGACGATGAGCGGCTTCTGAAAACCTCTTGCCAGAATTTGAAACCTGGCGGAGACTTCCTGCTTGAAACTATCGGCAAGGAAATCGCGGCGAGGGAATTTAGCCCGTATGAAAGCTTTGTCCGATCGGGCTGGAATGTGCGGGTTGAATACGAAGTGATTGGTGCCTGGGAAGGTATGAAAAACCGCTGGATTCTTGAGAATGAAGAACAGCGAATTGATAACACCTTTATTTTGCGGCTCTATTCAGCAACTGAGTTGAAACGCGCGCTTTTTGAAGTGGGTTTCAACTCCGTCAGAATTTACGGCGGTCTGGACGGAAGAGCCTACGATCATAATGCTTTATCGTTGGTGGCTTTGGCTGAAAAATGAGTATATACGCATGATTTTTAAACGTTTGCGAATTTTTGCGGTAATTTTGCTTTTTTTCTGTGCCGGCATTTTTATTTCGGCCCAGGAAAGCGAGGCCATTCCTTCCTCCGCTGCCGAACAAGAACAGCTAATCCCGATTCAACCTATTGAAATGCCGCAAATGCAAGTTGCCGAAGAAACCGCTTTTCTCTCGCTGCCAGTTGCGAAGAACGGTGAAGGTGCCAGCGCATTTTTCTTTGAAGCGAAAAAACTGGAAAGTGACACATCGAAAAAGCCTGAAGAAAAAAGTGACGTTATTCGATTCATGTATACTCTCGCGTTTCGTTTCGGCGAACCATCCGCGGCAAAAGAAGCAGGAAGAGCTCTTGTCGCTGCGTCGTTGACTGCCAAGGATTATGCAGGCTCGATAGACCTCGCTCAGGAATGGCGTGACGCTTTCGGGCTTGATTGGGATATTGAACGCACTATTTTCAGCAGTTATGCCGCGTTAAGCGATTTCAAATCAATGCTCGCAGAAATTGACTATTTGAAAAAAAATTACTCATCCACAGCAAAAGCAAAGACCAGCGAGCTGACCTGGTACGAATATTCCGCCAGAGCGGCAATGGGCGATTCAACATGGCTTCCACAGGCTCTCGCACTGCTGAAAGCAACATACCCCGACAGCTGGAATATAAAAGTATTCAGATTGATTGCCGAAACTGAAACTGCCGAGGAAACTGATCGTGACCTTGCTTCGATGCGAGCTGACTATTATGAAAAAAAATATGAGTCCGCGAAAAATCATGTTCTGAGGCTGGACTCTTTCCTGGCAAAAGCAGACACCCCCCGAATATTCCTGTCGGAAGCCGGCAAATCTTTGGTCAGCGCTCAAGCAGGGGCAGAAGGCACGGCTCTCTTTTCGAGATTGATCACTGGCCGGAACACAGAGCCTCAAATTCAAGACAGCTATATTTATGAAACATTGATTCCCGTTCTCGCCAATGAAAAAATCGACGAGAAACTCTGGATCTCTGGATATTATCTTGCAAGGCTTTTGCAGGTATCCAATCGGGAACAGCTGGCTGGTATAATTTTTCTAAACCTGACAGAAAACGCTCCCTCAAATGGTGACGCTGACAGCGCCTTGTGGTACTGGATGGACATAACTCTGCGCCGCATTGCCGATACAGCGACAGACGAACTCGATTCCGCGGACAGCAGTATTCTGCGCTCAAAACGTTCACTCGAAATCGCTGCCCTGCTGGAAGCCAGCCAGCGATGGAAAAATCCTTCATTTTTCGATGACATCCTTGATCGCTTCACGCGGACAATTCTGAAAGAAAAAAATCATGGCGATATTCTGGCTCTCAATCTGCTGCTGGCTGATCGGATTTCGGCATCCATGAAAACTCGCTGGCTTTACCTTTGCGGAAGATTGATTGAGGAAGGTCTTGCCGTGCCGCACTCAGCATTGCAGACAGGTCAGAATGCCGAAAACGTGCAAAATTCGGTTCCTCAAGAATGGTCAGCTCAAGACTTGCAATTTGCAGCGAAACCCTATTTTGAAAGTATTCTCGCAATGGACAGTGCTGAAGAATATTATCGAACCATGGCTTCATGGCGTCTTGGCAGGGATATTCCATTTTTAAAATCCATCCCGCAGAATCCCGATGGATCGCGCACATCGATTCTCACAGCATCGGCAAATGGTAAAGCAATCGCTGAAAACGGCTATTCAGAAAAGCTGAAACTGGTAAAAAGCTATCTTCTCTACGATCTGGATGAGATCGCGGCCGCGACTGCGACAAGCCTTATCGGCACTATCGACGCGTCAACGCTTGCAGGTCTTGCATTCGATCTGTCATCGGAAAATCAGCATTATGCAGCGTTGCGGCTTGCGAGAGAAGCGATTTACCGCGGGGCTGCATCGCAGTATCCCGGGCTTTATGCCCTGCTGTATCCAAAAGCTTGGAATGAGCCAGTGCGGAAGTTCGCGGAAAGCATGCGTGTTCCCGAAGCCTTACTGTATGGGCTAATCCGTTCAGAAAGTGCATTCAACCCCAGAGCTGTTTCGTCATCAGGCGCAATAGGTCTGACACAGCTCATGCCTGCAACCGCGCGTGAAACCGCTGCCGGTCTGAAAATGAGCAATTACTCACTGACCAATCCGGAAGACAATCTAAAAATTGGATTGACGTACTACTCGTACATGCTTGCCCGATTCAACAATAAGCCGATGCGGGCAATGTTTGCCTACAATGCGGGGCCGGGAAGAATGACAGCCTGGAACAAAGAGTCAGGGGAACTCCCTGACGATATTCTGCTGGAAGCCCTTCATCTCTCTGAACCGAAACAATACGCAAAGAATATTATTCAGGCTGCGCTGGCGTATGGAAAAATCCATTACAATATTACTAAAGCCGATATGCTCAATTTTCTAGTGCTGGGGAAACCGATACCCGATAAAGCTGTACTAGCGCCTGAACCTGCCGCGGCAGAAGAAGCTGTTATTGTGCCGCCAGCATCTGAACCTCCTGAATCAGCGTCAGGCGATTCAATGAAAATACAGAGCGGCAATGTGCCGTGATTATGGTTTTTTTATTATTCGCTTATTTTACACTCGCGCGGTAGAGCCTGTCATTGATTGCCCGCCCAAGTCCTTCATCCGGGCATTTTTCCGCTACCAACACTGAAAAGTTTCTGCTGTCGAGTTCGTGCAGCAGCGCGAAGAGATTCGCGGCGGCATCACGCAAATTTCCGTTCGATGAAAGCGTGAATACCGTGGAAAACCCCGCGCGCGCGGCTTCCTTCGCCCGCGCATCATTAAAAACAATGGCAGCTGCCGAGCCGGGATCCATTCCCTCAATAAGGCGATGAGCATTGCCAAGATTAAGCGTACCGTATTCAAAAAGAAAAAGCTGGGTGGAAGGCGCGTAGTGGCTGTCCAGCTGCCCCGGGCTCGAAACAACAGCGGATTTTTTCACAGACATATCCACTGGTCCGATAATTTCGATAATGCGTTCTACTGGCATGCCGCCCGGCCGCAAAATTTTCGGCAGATCATGTGTCATATCGATAACCGTTGACTCGACACCGACTTCACAGGCGCCGCCATCAACCAGATAATCGATTTTTTCCCCCAGCAGGCGTGCGACATGCTCAGCACGTGTCGGTGAAATATAGCCAAAGGGATTGGCGCTTGGCGCGGCTATCGCAGTGCCTGAAAATTCGATTATTTTTCTTGCAACCGGATGCTGCGGAAAACGCACGGCGGCCGTTGGCAAACCTGAAGTAACAATGTCAGGCACTTCAGAACGCTTGGGAAGAATCATGGTCAGCGGCCCGGGCCAGAGATGATCCGCCAGCAATTTGGCTTTGGGGGGAATGGAACTCGCGATTTTTTCCAAATCTTCGATACGAGCAATGTGAACAATCAATGGATCGAAGGAAGGCCGCGCCTTGGCCTCAAAGACCCTTGCCACAGCCGCGGCATTGAAAGCATCTGCGCCGAGACCGTAGACAGTCTCAGTCGGAATGGCAACAAGCTTCCCTTCAGCCAGTGCTCTGCCCGCAAGCTTAAGATTTTCTTCCGATGTGTCCAGCGTTATCATGCGGTAAATCCTAGCGGGATTACCTGAGAATGACAAGACAGAGGATGTCTCAGCGTGCCATGGTCGGCTCTTTATCCTGAAACAAAAAAATGAGGAGACCGTTAAAAAACCGGCCTCCTCATGATTTCAAATACTTTTCACATCAAAGGTCAGTGCGACATTCTCTGTGCTGGCAAGGCCTTTAATCCCATCGCTTCAGCAGATGGCGGAACATCCTCGCTGACCGGCAGACCCATGATGTACTTGATTGAACGGGCAAGCATCAGCTTGAACAGATCCCTATAGCTTGTAGAAAAACCATCAGGCTTGTCGGTTGGCCCATTAGCTACATAGTATTCAAGCGGTGCTGTGCTTGCCAGCACTTTGCCGCTCCCTGTTCTGTATTCGATATAGGTTGGGAGCAGTCCTGAAGCTTCCTTGACGTAAACCATCAGGTTTGTCAGCGGAAGTGAATCGAGGTTGTCGAAACCGCCGTGGCTTGCGTAATTGCCATACAGCTGTTCAGGGAAATTCCTGGTAATTGGGTGCTCAAAATAAACGATATCATTATAATTTTCATACCGATCGCGCCAGGTTACGCCGCCGGGCAGGGTCGAAGTAAAATCTCCCGCTTGCCAGCCGCCGTCACAGGCAATCCAGAACATGGTGCCGCCACCATCAACAAAGTTGTCAAAAACCGCTTTGTTTACAGTGTATGTGTTATAGAATGAAGTTGTCTGGTCGCCGCCGATAATGATGAGATCGCCGAGATTTGGTGTGTACCCCGCCATTTCTGCAGAGGATTTATATTCGAACTGGTTGGCTCCAGAACCTTCAGTCATGCCAACTTCATCCGCAAGAATGTCGCCGATGGCGGTTGTTTCATTCCACTCGCCGCTACTATCCCTGAAAATCACCACATGCTGAATAGCTTTGGTAAGAACCAGATCTTCCGTTGTCACTTCACCATTTGCGGCAACGGTTACATACAAGTTTGCAGGCTGATATTCGCCCGAAGGATCTTCGGCCACAACAATGTACGATCCCGGTGCAATGCCGTTAAATGAAAAACGGCCGTTGGAAGAAGTGACTTTTACCAGCGGGGCAACATCGAGCGGTACCTGGTTGGGCTTAATAATAATAGTTGCGGACAGGAGTGTAATTCTGATTCCGCCATTCTGATTCGCGCCTTTGTCAAAATACTTTGCCAGCCCTTTGATTATGGCGTTCCCCTGCCACTGCATAAGCTGATCACAGCTTGAAAGCACTGTCCCGAGTACCAGGACAGCCAAAAGTATGATTATTGTCTTTTTCATGACTTGTCTCCTTTTCCCTTTTAAGGGAAATGTTCCCCAAAAGGGATTCCTCAGAAGTTGAGGACTGCTCCAAAGGTCAGATGAAAGTTTTCAAATGCCGATTTGAAGGTTAAGTCGACAATCGTGCCTGCTTCGGCATAAGCGCCTAAAATCAGAAGATTCAG
>CAZZJJ010000066.1:6507-7416 GCA_964654405.1 uncultured Treponemataceae bacterium | reverse complement strand
TGGAAAGGAGGCTGACAACCGCAAGGATGGCCGCCTGCGCCAGAATCTGCACGGTTCCTGCCTGAGCTGTGTCATTTGACAGAGCAAAGCTTGTCCCCAGCGGTCTGTTGGTTTGGAATATGGTGAAGATCGCGATGAATGCCGCTGTCAGGATACTATTCAGCGGGAAAGCAAATTTGACTGATAAAAGGACCAGAAAACCCGCATAGAGGCAGAGCCGGATAGCCATGGAAGCCGGCAGCGCGTAAGTGGCGACAATCAGGCAGAAAGCCGCAAAAAACGCCGATACCAGCATGATGCTGACATGCCGTGCCATTGCCAGAATACCCGACAGGAGGACGGCTGAAAAAAAGGACACATAGAAGGTAATGAAGAATTCGGCCGCTTTTCCCGCCGCAATCATCGGCTCAGGCGAGTTAAGATTCCCAAATTCGATATGAAACAGGAAAAATCCGAGCATCTGGAGGCTGGCTGCGAGAACTGCAAAAAAAATCAATGTCTGCTTTTCAGGCAGAAAACGTTCATCCGGGAATAGACGCAGCGGCGAAAGCATAGTCCCATACTAGGTTCTGCAGGATAATCTGTCAATTGAGGCTTGGCGACTGAGCGTTGGAGCTTTCCAGCACGCAGCAAATTGTCATGCTTTACCTCCGAGCCCTCCTGTGATACCGTTGTACTGTGGCAGATAACAGAACTAACTCCTCAGCAATCTATGATGAATCGAAAATCAAGACGCTCTCAAGTCTGGAACACATACGGCTCAGAACCGGCATGTACATTGGCCGGCTTGGCGACGGCTCCAACCCCGATGATGGTATCTACATCCTCATCAAGGAAGTGATAGACAACTCGGTTGATGAGTTCATCATGGGAGCTGGCGACCGGATTCTGGTCTCGGTAGAAAAAAAC
>CAZZJJ010000066.1:2906-6497 GCA_964654405.1 uncultured Treponemataceae bacterium | reverse complement strand
GTCCGCATCAGGGACTATGGCCGCGGGATTCCGCTCGGCAAGGTGATCGATTGTGTTTCCACCATCAACACTGGTGCGAAATACAACGATGATGTTTTTCAATTCTCTGTAGGATTAAATGGCGTCGGCACCAAGGCGGTCAACGCTTTGTCCAGGGTGTTCAGGGTAGTCTCCTATCGCGACGGCCGGCTTTTTGAAGCGGTATTCGAGCGGGGGGTTCTGAAAAATCAGCGTGAAGACTCATGCGGGCGCGAAAAGAATGGGCTTTTGGTAGAATTCGAACCCGATCCAGATATTTTCCCCGATTTTTCCTTCAACTTGGAATTTCTTGAAAAGCGCATGTGGAATTACGCCTGTCTCAATTCCGGCCTGACGCTGGTGCTCAATGGCCGTGAATTCAAGGCGGAACACGGGCTTCTGGATCTGCTGGCCTCGGAAGTAGGGGAGAGCGCTCTCTATGATCTCGGCTGGTACAAAGGTGAGCGGATCGAATTCGCCTTTACCCATACCAATAATTACGGAGAAGAGCATTTTTCCTTTGTCAACGGCCAATACACATCCGATGGCGGCACACATCTTTCCGCGTTCCGAGAGGGATTTTTAAAAGCGATCAATGAATTTTACCAAGCTTCGTGGAAGGGAGAGGACATCCGGGAAGGAGTAGCAGCAGCGGTAGCCATTAAATTAAAAAATCCCTTGTTTGAAAGCCAGACCAAGAACAAGCTCGGCAATGCTGAGATTCGCCCATGGATCCTCCAGGAAGTCAAGCGCGGCGTAGACGATTTTCTCCGGCGCAACCCCCAGGAAGCCAAAAAGCTTCAGGAAAAAATCCTCAACAGCGAAAAACTGAGGACTGAACTCAATATTGTCAAAAAGGAAGCGAAGGAAGCGGCGAAAAAAATCGAACTCAAGATCCCAAATCTCAAAGACTGTAAATATCATCTTGGGGACGGCGAAAAAGGCGAAGTATCGACAATCTTCATCACTGAAGGCCAGTCGGCAGCCGGTTCCATGGTCAGCTCCCGCGATGTCTACACTCAAGCGATCTTTTCC
Organism: uncultured Treponemataceae bacterium; assembly: GCA_964654405.1. Taxonomy (GTDB): domain Bacteria; phylum Spirochaetota; class Spirochaetia; order Treponematales; family Rectinemataceae; genus JAJTBL01. The sequence goes on along the minus strand of CAZZJJ010000066.1, from coordinate 5,444 downwards.
CTGCGGGGTAAGCCTGAGAATATGTACGGAAAGCGCCAGACCGCAATCTATAAAAATGAAGAGCTCTATAATCTAATGATGGCGCTCGGCATTGAAAATGATATTGAAAATCTGCGCTACGCGCGAATTGTCATTGCCACTGACGCGGATTACGACGGTTTTCATATTCGAAATCTGCTTTTGACATTTTTTCTCACCTTTTTTGAGGAACTCGTAACGCAGGGGCGAATCTACATTCTTGAGACGCCGCTGTTCCGGGTGCGCAATAAGAAAGAAACCCGCTACTGCTATTCCGCCCGTGAGCGAGACGAGGCGACCAAAGCCATGGGCGCTCAAGCTGAAGTGACACGGTTCAAAGGCCTGGGTGAAATCAGCCCCAGCGAATTCGGCCAGTTTATCGGCAAGGATATTCGGCTCGTGAAAGTGGATATCCAGACACTTTCGGCGGTACCGGAACTGCTCACCTTCTATATGGGCAAAAACACGCCGGAGCGCCGGGATTTTATCATGCAAAACCTCATAGCTGATTTGTAAAGGAAGAAACTGATGGCATATGTCAAAAAGCTTTTCAACGAAAATTTCCTTTATTACGCATCATATGTCATAAAAGACCGGGCTATTCCCGATTTGGAAGACGGCCTAAAGCCGGTTCAGCGCCGCATCATGCACTCACTGTTCGAGATGGACGACGGCAAGTTCCACAAGGTAGCCAATGTGGTCGGTCACTGCATGAAATACCACCCGCATGGCGACGCCTCCATCGGTTCCGCACTTGTCGTCCTTGCAAACAAGGAATTATTCATTGACAAGCAGGGGAATTTCGGGAACATTTTGACCGGTGACGAAGCTTCAGCACCGCGCTATATCGAGTGCAAGGCATCCAGTTTTGCAAAGGAAATCCTTTACAATCCCAAAACCACCGTATATTGCGAATCCTACGATGGCCGAAATCAGGAACCAGTTCACTTTCCCGCCAAACTTCCGGTTATCTTGCTGATCGGCGCGGAAGGCATCGCGGTTGGCATGAGCACTAAAATCCTCCCCTATAATCCGGTTGAAGTAATCAAAGCTGAAATAGCCTGTCTGCAGGGCAAAGCCTTTTCGCTCCTGCCTGACTTCCAGCAGGGCGGCCTGATGGATGTTTCGGATTATCAGGATGGGAACGGCAAGGTTCGGGTGCGTGCTAAATTCGATACATCAGATCCGAAACGAATTGTCATTACTGAAATCCCCTTCGGCTCGACAACCGAGAGCCTTATCGCGAGCATTGAGGCGGCATCGCGTTCGGGTCAGCTTAAAATCGCTTCGATAACCGACTTTACGACGGACAAGATCGAAATCGAAGTGAGGCTCCAGCGAGGCGTCTATACCCAGGAAGTGATCGATGCGCTGTATGCCTTTACCGAGTGCGAACAAAGCATCAGTACCAACTGCCTTGTCATCAAGGATTACAAACCGGTAGTCATGACCGTTTCGGAAATCGTCCGGTACCACGCAGGTAAGCTTCTGTCGATCCTGCGTCAGGAACTCGAAATAGAAAGGGGCGAACTCCTTGATGAAATCCATGCTCGCACCCTTGAGAGGATTTTCATAGAGGAGCGAATTTATAAAAAAATTGAAACCCAGCGCACCCAGGAGACTGTTCTCAAAGCGGTGAAAGACGGGCTTGCGCCCTTTGACCGCGAGATTGGCAGGGAAGTAACGAGAGAGGACATCGAGCGGCTACTAAAGATTCCAATTCGACGTATTTCTTTATATGATATTGAAAAAGCAAAGAATGAACTCAAACAGGTCCAGGCGCGCCTCGCTGAAGTCGAATCTCACCTGGCGCACCTGGTGGACTATGCCATCGATTTTCTGAAAGCACAGGCGAAGCGCCTTGAAGCGGCATGGCCTCGAAAAACCCAGATCCTGAGTTTTTCAAAGGTTGACTATAAGGAAGCAGCGAGGCGTGATATCGCGGTTCGCTATGACTCGGCGACTGGCTATATTGGAACATCTGTTTCCTCCGGCGAAAAAGTGCTTGAGGTTTCATCATTTGATCGAATTCTGATTGTCCGGCGAACCGGTTTATACAGCATTGTGCCGGTTCCCGAGCGCCTTTTTGTAGATCAGGGCCTGCTCTGGGTTACCTTGGCCGAAAAAGAAACTGTCGCTGCCACAACCCTGACCGTCATTTATAAAATGCTCGATTCAGGCTACCCTTATATCAAGCGATGCGTGATTGAGTCCTGGATTGTGGGCAAGGATTATTCGCTCATTCCTGAAAATGCTCAGCTTCTGCTATTTTCCACTGAAGGTGATTTCGAATTTACGCTTTCGTATGCCAAAAAACAGCGGATGCGAAAGACATCTGAAACCTTCAGATCAAGGAATTTTCCCGTTAAAGGTCTGAAAGCCTCGGGCGTGCGCCTCGCTGCCCGCGAAGTGCTGGGTGTTGAGTCGCCCGGAAAGCGGGTCCGGCCATCGGGCGTCATCGAACCAGAGCTCGACATCGATCCTGGACTTGCATCTGAAGATGAAGGGCAGGATCTGTCT
>CAZZJJ010000066.1:0-2896 GCA_964654405.1 uncultured Treponemataceae bacterium | reverse complement strand
ATTCTGAAGGTAAACCTGCCGCGCCTGAATCTGCGGAGAAACTTGCGAAAACAGCAACAGCTGTGTCTGGGAAAGCAAAGAAAAGCAGGAAAAAACCTGAGCCAAAGGCCAGCCTAGCAAAGAAACCATTAAAAGCTGGTACAGCCGAAGGCGCTCAATCTGGAAAAGCATCAAAAGGCAACGATGCGCATGCTGCTGTCAAGACGTCGGCCAAAAAGCCAAAGGAAAATGCAATAACTCCAAAGAGCGCCACTATCTCAGGTTTTAAAACTGAAGGCACCAGGAAAAAAGGTCTCAAGGCGGACACGGCAAAAATCGATACAAAGCAGGAAGCTAAGGCTGACAAAGAAAAGGAAACTTCTCAAGAAGGGCGGGGAAAGGGGCTTTTGGCAACGCTGGCAAGAAAAAAAGCAGAGCTTGCAGGAGGCGCGGACTCAGAAAGCAATAATCGGAGAGAAAAATGATAATTGTATATTTAGCAATTATTTATTTTCTTGCGGTTTTTATTTTTAGCGTAGTGGCTTTTTATCTCATGTTCTATCCTTCCTGCAAAAGCTTAGAATTTACCCGCGCCAATGGGCTTGAAAAGGCAGAATTTTCACAGGAGTTTCTCGACAACCTTTGGATCGATTTCAATATCCCATCACCGCATGGATACAGCATTTCCGGTAACTACCTGGTTTCAAGGACAGGGGCGCCGTCAGCTCCAACCGCGCTATTTGTCCATGGGATAACCTGGACCCGGTATGGCATGTATAAATACATGCAGCCATTTTTTAAAAATGGCTGGAATGTTGCCAGCATCGACCTGGCCGGGCACGGCAACACCTGGGCCCCGCGCCGATATTTCCCCTCATTTGGCTATTATGAAAAATTCGATGTAAAAACCGCGGTGGACTTTCTGAAAACCAGGTTCCCCGGGTCAGCGCTTTTCGGTGTTGTCGGCGAGTCGCTGGGAGCAGGTTCGGTTCTCCAGTATTCTGCGATTTCGAACGGCGCTATTGATTTTGTCATTGCAGACTGCCCCTTCGCCAGCGCCCGCAAAGAACTTCTCCATCATGTAAGGAAGCTTGGATTCCCGCCTTTTTTTGCTCAGCATGTATCCTTGATTGTTGCAATTTTGGTGCGTATGACCAAAGGATTTTCTTTTTCTGACGCCTCACCAGAAAAAGCTGTTATGGAAACCGCGACACCGATTCTGCTGGTACATGGTCTTGAAGACCGTTATGTCCCAACCTGGATGTCGCTTCATCTTTATAATATTCGAAAGAAAGCAGGCTTTGACGCAACTTCGCTCTTGCTGGTGCCGGGAGCTCGTCACGCAAAGAGCTTCATGACTGATCCTGCGCTCTGGGAAAAAACCGCTTTCAGCTTTATTTCAGAAGTAAAACCTGTTGAGAAGCCGGTTGCTGGTTAAATGACTTCCACTGCAAAAATAAAAAAACCTATTGACAAAGTTGGGTCAAAACGATAGATTTCAAACGTTTTCCGGCACAAGCGGAAACATTCCCCTGTAGCTCAGCTGGCAGAGCAAGTGGCTGTTAACCACTGGGTCCGGTGTTCGAACCACCGCGGGGGAGCTTGAAAAGGCCGCCTTATCAGGGCGGCCTTTTTTATCTTATGATTTTCCAAAATTGGCATATCAGGGAAAGCAGGCAAACCAGACAGGCACTTCCATCATCTTTGGAATTGCGATACTTTGGTATCGATGCCATCACAGATTATACATATATTGCATGGAGTCGCAACGCTGCAGAGAACAATTGCTCTGGTCGGGGAAGCTGGGGGCAGTACATTGTCCCGCGAAGGGGGTATCCTTTTTTCAGTGTTTCCGAAATTGTGCGAACCTGAGCTCTTTCCTTGGTTTTGCCTTGGTTGCCAGGGACCTGATCTATTCTATCACAACCAAAGAACCCGTCCTGTCGCTCTAGAATATGGTTCTCTGCTTCATCGGCACAGCTATGGGGATTTTTCATTATCATTGCTTGAAAATGCTTTGAAATATATTCCTGGTGATAATCAAGCGACACCTGAAGTGGCCTTTGCCATAGGATTTCTTTTGCACCCTTTTCCTGATCGGCTCCTGCATCCATATATCATCTATAAATCAGGCGCAGTCAGCAATATCGGTGCGGAAATTGTAAAGAATGCGCAAAACCATATATTTTTAGAGCGAATCCTTGATATGCTCTTTCTTGAGTGGTCCCTGGGTAGTGTTCCCGAAATTGTGCTTTGGTCAGTACAAAAAGATTATCCTGCAGTGTGCAGTTTTCCCCAAAGCAAATTGCTTTCAAGGCCAGCACGAGAAGTTAGCGTAAGTTTAAGGCATATTATTATTGAAGCAATATTGAATACATTTCCCAAGCGAGCCAATGAAGATAGGAATTTAGAGCTTCGTATCCAAAACATGTTTCAGGATGCATCTCATTTTTATGAGCTTACCGATCCGGGTTTTTTCAAGCTTAATTCCTTAAATAACAATAGATTGATAAATTCTATATTGGTAAAGAACGAAAAGCAGGCATTGGCGATAGCTGCACTTCTTTATCCCTTTGGTGTTACTATGAACGCTGATTTTTTAAACATGTGTCAAACAAAATGGTATAGTCCTTGCGAAAATGGCTTTGGATCGAATGATTCTGTTCCCGAGCTTTTCATAAGAGCTCGAGATGAAGCAACAGTGAGTCTGTTAAAAATATTCAAGGTACAGAATTTTGCTGAGGAAGTTCCTGTTGCTATCGGAAATGAAAGTCTTTCAGTCAATGATACTTCAAAAAGCAAATGTAAGGCGATGAGGTTTGATGGATTTGAACTGGATTCCTTATTGAGGCTTCATCTTGATAGTGTTTCCAATCTTGTGCTGAATTTGAATCAAAATTGAAGGTTTTGCGCGTAT
>CAZZJJ010000065.1:0-7455 GCA_964654405.1 uncultured Treponemataceae bacterium | reverse complement strand
CTGCCGCAGAATCAGAGGTCAAACCGATCAGCGATGTCCGCGGTTCCGCCGATTACCGGAAACGTATGACCGGCCGGCTTGTTCTGGCTCATTTTGCTCGTCTTTTCGCGAAAGATGGCATCACCGAGGAGCTCTTCCCATGAAAAACATAGCGGAATCCGCGCTGAACGTGCGCGGCCAGACACAATATATCGACGATCTTCCGGAACCAGCCGGCTGTCTGCAGGCTGCGGTTCGGCTTTCCGACAGTGCTCACGGCCGAATTGTCGCGATAAAAACTGACAAAGCACTGGCGCTGGATCCGTCAGTTCAGGTTATTACCGCGAAGGATGTTCCTGGTGTCAATCAGATCGGCTTCAATAAGCCGGATGAACCTCTTTTGCCGGAGCATGAATGGGAGTATTGGGGTCAGCCGGTAGCACTTGTTCTCGCCAAAAACCGCGAGATAGCCAGAGCAGCAGCCAAACTCATCGAAATTGAAGGCGAGGAACTGCCGGTTGTCACCGACCCCCGTGAAGCCGCACGCAATTCTGACTTTATTCTTCCATCCCGAACAATCCAGTGCGGCGATACTGAGGAAGCTTTCAAGCACTGCACCTATGTGATAGAGGGACGGGTTGAATCAGGCGGGCAGGAACATGTCTACCTGGAAACCCAGGGCGCAATGGCCGAGGTTCGCGAAGGCGGCAAGGTGTTTGTCATCTCAAGCACCCAGGGACCATCGGGCGTTCAAAGAGCCATTGCACAGTCGCTCGGACTGCCAATGAACATGGTTGAGGTGGAAGCGCGAAGATTGGGCGGTGCCTTTGGCGGAAAAGAGGATCAGGCTGCAACCTGGGCTTCTCTGGCAGCACTCGGTGCATGGGTGAGCAAAAAACCTGTCAAACTGTACCTCAATCGGCATGAAGACATGCGGACAACCGGCAAGCGCCATCCATACAGCTCAGATTTTAAAATCGGCGCGGCACAAGACGGCACTATCCTTGCTTTTGAAGCTGACTATTACCAAAACTCCGGTTCCACCTGTGATCTTTCACCCGCAATCCTGGCCAGAACTGTCCTGCATGCCACCGGCGCATACAAAGTCCCGAACGTCAGGGTAACCGGTTATATGTGCAAAACCAATTTGCCATCCTTTACCGCTTTCCGAGGATTCGGCGCTCCTCAGGCGTTTTTTGTCATCGAGTCTGCCCTTGACGCCCTGTCGCAAGCCTCCGGAATTCCAGTTGCCGAGATACAGAAGAAAAATCTCTACAGGGAAGGCGATTCGACCTATTTCGGCATGGAAATGGAACGGGTGCGCACCCATGAGGCATTCGACCGGCTCCTTGAAAAAACGCAGTGGCACAATTTGCAAAGTGAAATTTCGGAATTCAACCGAAAGAGCAGGACTGTAAAAAAGGGAGCGGCGATAATTCCTGTCTGCTTCGGTATTTCTTTTACAAAACTCCCGATGAACCAGGCCGGAGCCCTCGTCCATGTCTATATCGACGGCTCGGTGCTCGTTTCAACCGGCGCGATCGAAATGGGTCAGCAGGTCAGCCGGAAAATCGCGACAGTCGTGTCAGAAACCCTCGGTGTCCCGCTTGAAAATATCAGAGTCGAACGAACGACTACCCTCACCGTCGCAAACACCGTTCCAACCGCCGCATCAACAGGGGCGGACTTGAACGGCATGGCTGCCAGAATCGCCTGTCTGGAAATCAAAAAACGACTTGCCGGGAAAGCCGGAGAACTGCTCGGCGCCAACCCCGACGCCATTCGATTTGAAAATGGCATGATTTTCAAAAATGGCAAAAAGACCGAGCTGAGCTGGAAAGATTTGATTGTAAAAGCCAATGAAGCTCGAATAGATCTCTCGGCTCACGGATTCTACGCGACGCCCGGCCTCTTCTACGACATGAAGGCTGAACGTGGAAAGCCATTTGCCTACCATGTCTACGGCGCCGCAGCTGTTGTCGCGACCATTGACACCATACGCGGAACCTACGATCTGGAATCGGTTTCCATCGTCCATGACATCGGGCACAGCCTTGATATATCTGTCGACCGAGGCCAGATTGAAGGCGCACTCGCCCAGGGACTTGGCTGGTCACTACTTGAAGATCTGCGCTTTGGTCCTGACGGCAAGCCGATGTCTGACACGCTTTCCACCTATAAAGTACCAGATATTTCTTTCATGCCGCGCAGTATGGATATCGAGTTTCTGCCGGAAATCGAAAATCCCACGACACCGTTCAATTCTAAAGCGGTAGGTGAGCCGCCACTGCAGTATGGAATCGCGGGCTATTTCGCGATACTGAATGCCCTGCGGGCGGCCAATCCTGAAGGAAAATCATTCTATTCAATCCCGCTGACTCCCGAAAAGGCAGCTGGCTTCCTTGATGGAGAGGAACTATGATTTTTAAGAATCTTCTAGCGGCGCTACCCGGGGAAAACGAGTTCAGAAAGGTCGATATCCAGGTCACAGGCAGCATTCTGCGGGTCATTGCCCCAGCGGGAACATTGAAACAATCCTTTCCGGAAGAAGAATATTTTGATGGCGAAGGACTCATGGCTTTCCCGGGTGCCATCGACCCCCACGTCCATTTCGATGAACCTGGTTTTACCCACCGGGAAGATTTTTTCCATGGCACCTGCGAGGCGGCGAGAGGCGGCGTGACAACCGTCATCGACATGCCCTGCACCTCCCTGCCGCCGGTTACCAGCACGGAAGCGCTAAAAAACAAACTCGAAATCATTCAGACTAAAGCTGTCGTGGACTATGCACTGTATGGGGGTCTGCACGGCGCCATGAGCAAGAGGCAGATTGAAGACATTATCCAGAGCCTCAAAGATTATGTTGTCGGTTTTAAAACCTATTTTCTTTCAGGCATGGATACCTTTCCGACCATATCTCATGATCTTTTCAGGGAAGCCATCAAAGCCTGCTCGGCCGTAAGCCGACCGCTTCTCTTGCACGCTGAAGATGATAAAGTTGTAGCACAATTTTGGAAACACCAGGAAATGGAAAGCGCAGGCGCTGAACCAACATGGAAAGACTATTATGCAACCCGCCCCATGGAAGCCGAAATAGCAGCCTGCCGCCATGCATTGGAGCTAGCCGCAGAAAACGCAGCGACCCTGCATGTTGTTCACGTCGGCACTGACGAAGCTGCACATATGCTGAAAAAAGGGGGAGCCAGCTGCGAAACCTGTACCCATTACCTTGCATTCGATGAGACAGATTTTGAACGACTTGGTGCCTCACTGAAAACAGCCCCTCCCGTCAAAGAGCCAACACAGAAAGCCCTGTTGTGGAAGTCACTGGCTGATGGAACAATATCCTTCATAACGAGCGATCATGCCGGAGCTCCCGACTATGAAAAATTCACTGGAAACCCCCTCACCGCCTATGGCGGTATACCGGGCACCGGGACCATCTTCCCCTATCTGCTTTCAGAAGGCCTGTTTGCGGGCAGACTGAGCCTTAAGCGCTTTCTTGAAGCAACTAGCTCTGCTGCGGCACGGCGATATGGACTTGATGACCGCAAGGGCAGTCTCGAACCAGGCAAAGATGCCGACCTTATTCTTGTCGATCCCGATGCAACGACTCATTTTCTCCCAGAAAATATGTTCAGCAAAAGCAAAATCACTCCCTTTGCTGGAATGAGATTCGCTGGTAGAATTGTCGGGACTTTTGTCCGGGGCGAACTTGTTTATGGAACATCGCGGCTGCTTGGCGGGAATATCCCACATTCCATCAGAAAGCACCAGCTTTCCGCTTCAGGAACAATAGTTGCCGCTCAAGGCTACGGAAACAATCTGCAATGGAGAAAGAAATGAGCAAAATTATGAAAACGACTTCTCTGACCAGCCTCCTGGAGAGAATCGCCGGTGAGTATCAGGCAAAGGATTCCATTTTCGAGATACCAGCAGCTGTCTTTAGTAATGTTTTTTCAATGGAAGCAGAAAGCACCGGCATGCAAGTCATGTCGGGCAAAGCCAGCATTCCTATTGGACCGGCGGCCGGTCCGCACACCCAGATAGCTCCCAACATTGTCGCGGCCTACCTGGCTGGCTCACGGGTGTTCGAACTGAAAACTGTACAGGAAAACGATCATCTCGATATCGAAAAACCCTGCATTGACGCGCTCGATGAAGGCCACAATGTTGAATGGTCTACCGAGCTGACGCTTGATGAAGCCCGAATGGAGTACCTCAACGCATGGATCACGGTCAACCTGCTGGCGGCATTGTTCTCAAAAAAGCCGCAAGACTTCTTTTTCAACATGTCGGTTGGATACACCTTGGCAGGCATTCAAGGTAAAAAAGTAGATAGCTTTATCGAGGGAATGCGAAGGCCGGAAGCGACAGAATATTGGGAAAAAGCCATTGCTGAATTGCAGGCATTTGTCGCTGGCAAAACTTTTGCAGCGGCATTTGGCGACGCAAACCTCGAAAAAGCCAAAACACTCGCCGCTCACATGCCGGTTCGACCGGTTCACTCGGTCACACTTTCAACCATGCATGGATGTCCGCCTGATGAAATCGAAAAAATAGGCCGCTATTTAATAGAAGAAAAAGGCTTTGACACGTATATCAAACTCAACCCTACCCTCCTTGGTTATGATGAGGCACGCAAAATCCTCGATCAGCTGGGATGGACTGAGATCTCACTCAAACGTGAAAGCTTTGAGCATGATCTGCAGTTCGACCAGGCAATCAAACTAATCCAGACACTGACAGCGGTCGCCCGGGAGCATTCCTGCAGATTCGGCATCAAATTGTCCAACACTCTGGCAAACGCGAATGTTGATGAAAGACTGCCCGGCGCTGAACGGTACATGTCAGGGCGTGCGCTGTTCCCGATTACCATCAGCCTTGCAGCCAAACTGGCAAAAGCTCTGCCGAATTTCGACTCACGATTCTCTTATTGCGGCGGTGTCTCAGCGCTCAACGCGGCTGACCTGATCAAAGCCGGCATGGGACCATTGACCGTTGCTACCGATATTCTGAAACCAGGCGGGTACTTGCGGCTCTCGCAGATCGCAAGCGAAGTGACCGGCAGTGTGCCCTTCGCTCCTGGCTGTGTCGATCCCGAAGCCTTGACACAGCTTTCTCAAGCTGTCCTTGCGCGCCCTGAATACCGGAAAGAATGGAAAATCGGAACGGTTTCCATCCGAAAACCACTGCCGCTTTTCGATTGCTTTGCCGCCCCCTGCATTGAAGCCTGCCCGGTCAACCAGAAAGCACCCGCCTATATCAAGGCGCAGGGAGAAGGAAAACCTGAACAAGCACTCGCCACCATTCTATCAGATAATCCGCTCGCGCACACGACCGGTGTCCTCTGCGACCATGTCTGTCAGGAACACTGCTCGCGGCTGGACTATGAAGGATCTGTCAGAATCCGCGATGTCAAACTGACATCAGCTCGAACATCCTCCATTCCGCCTGCAAAACTGCCGGAACATGCGGCTAAGCCTTCGGGGAAAACCGCTGTTATCGGTGCAGGTCCCGCCGGACTTGCCTGTGCCTACCACCTCGCGCTCTCCGGCTATCCAGTGACCGTCTTCGATGCCGACAACACTTTAGGTGGTGTACCGACCAATATCATCCCATCCTTCCGGATCTCACGCGAAGAACTCAAGGCCGACTTAGACAGAATCCAGGCGCTGGGGGTTGAATTTGTTCCCAACACCTATATCGACTCACTAAAGAAGCTGTCGGAAAAAGGATACACCTCGTTTTTCATCGGCATCGGAGCGCACAAGGCGCGCGAACTGCCCTTGAAAGGTTCCGGCGTCAGGGTTATCAACGCGCTGGAATTCCTTGAAGAATGCTCGAAGCAGGGAACGCAGGCCTTTGCAGGAATTCAGCATGTTGTCGTAGCAGGAGGCGGCAACACCGCCTGCGATGCCGTTCGAGCCGCGACCAGAATTCCCGGCATAGCTTCAGTTCGGCTTTCCTATCGAAGAACGAAAAAGGAAATGCCCGCTGATCTCGAAGAACTCGAAAACGCTCTTCAGGAAGCCTCAGCAATCAACCTTGCCGATGCGGAAGCCCCGGCTGTTCTCCATGAGCTTTCGCTCCCTGAATCCGCCCGGCCCGGCAAGCTCACCCTGAGGGTCATGAAACTTGGTGAAAAGGACAGCTCGGGACGCCGCTCTCCGGTACCAACGGAGGAAACCTTTGAAGTCCCCTGTGATCTTGTCATAGCTGCAGTCGGCGAAGAACCGGACAGAGCCTTCTTCGAAAAACTGGGTATCGAGTGCGGGAAAAACAGCTTGCCGACTGTAAACCCTGCGACGCTGGAAACATCGGCGGCGAATATCTATGCAGGCGGCGATGCACGGCGCGGTCCTGCTTCCATCATTGCCGCCGAAGCCGATGGACGCAAAGCCGCTTATGCCATTCTCGCGAAAGAAGGTTTCCGCACCCCTGAACCTGACTACACAGCCCCGGCACTTGATAAAAATAAGCTTGCCCGGCGGGGAGAACTCCTGCCCTCGCTTCCTTTCGACCACCCCGACTTTGCAAAGCGGGAAGCCGAACGCTGTCTCGCCTGCGACTCAGCCTGCCTCCGCTGTGTGGAAGTCTGCCCCAACAGAGCCAACATCTATATCGAAATGGGACAGCCTTTTACGCAGGATGCACAAATTGTTCATGTTGACAAGCTATGCAATGAATGCGGCAACTGCGGTTTCTTCTGCCCCTATGATGGCGAGCCTTTCAGCGGCAAGCCAACCCTCTTCGACACCATTGAAGACATGGAGCATTCGCGAAACGCCGGCTTCTGCTTTATCTTCTCTCAGAAATTGCCGGCCTTGGCGGTCCGGAGCGAAATCGGCGGCATGATAAGCCGTTTTGACTATGCTTCATGGAACGGCGCCGTTTCCCTGCCGGGCGCTTCCAACATGATAGCGCTTGCACGTGAAATCTATCGAAAACATTCATATCTTTTGGAGCATGCACTATGATTCTTTTTGAAAATGTTCGGCTCTTATCCTTCAATCCGCCCGCAGTATCCGAGGAAATGGATCTGGCAGCCTATGAGACTGATGAAGGCGGCGAAAAGGCCGGCACCATCGCCGCAATCGGAAAGAATCTCGCGGCCGTATACCCTAAAGCCACACGGGCTGGTCAGGGCGGCTATCTTTCCCCCGGGTTAGTCTGCTCGCACACGCATCTGTATTCAGCTCTGGCCAGAGGAATGGAAGTGGCTATCAAGCCATCCAAAGACTTTGCCCAGCAGCTGAAGCACCTGTGGTGGCGTCTCGACCGTGCCATAGACACCCCGATTCTGGAGGCAAGCGCCCTTGCCGGCTGCGCTGACGCTTTGAGCGCTGGTGTTACCTCGCTGGTAGACCACCACGCAGGACCGGAATGCATTGAAGGCAGCCTTTCCGTCATTCGTGAAGCCTATGAAAAAGTCGGCATCCGCGGTTTGCTCTGCTACGAAACAACCGACAGGAA
>CAZZJJ010000064.1:0-7481 GCA_964654405.1 uncultured Treponemataceae bacterium | reverse complement strand
TCAGCATTCAAAAATATAGTTCGTATTCCTGAGGAACAGGAGCGTTGTATACATACTCGGCTTCCTTTTCCTTCCTGCGTATCCATTCGGAAATAAGTTCTTTCGGGAAAACGCCTTCCAGATAAGAATTGTCCTTTTTGAGTCCGTTCAGGACATGGTACAGACCCATCGGGAAGGTGTTTTTAGCGGTGACTTTGTCGGTAGCGTATCCAAGCGTTATCGGGTCGAGTTTTTTCACGATGCCATCGATGCCCGCGAGCATCATGGCAGCGATAAAGTAATACACATTCGCGGTCGCGTCGCCGGTCCGGAATTCGATCCGGGCTTCGCCCTTGCCGAGGTAACCCGGGATTCTGACAGCTGCGGCGCGGGAGCCTTGTGCGAAGGTGGCGCTGACAGGGGCTTCAAATCCGGGGACCAGTCGACGGTATGAATTGGTCGACGGGTTGGAAAAAGCGAGGAGGGAACCGGCCAAAGCATGGGAAAGCACGCCGGCAATGTAGCTGAGACCTTCGTCGGACAGACCGTACATTTTTTCGCCCGGGAAAATGGATTTTCCGTTTTTCAGAATGAATTGATGGACATGCATGCCGCTGCCCGCGATTTTGTACATGGGCTTGGGCATGAATGTCACTTTGAGCCCCAGTTCTTCAGCTTCGTTTCTCAGAATCCACTGGGCGAGGGTCACCATGTCGGCAACCTTGCTGATCGAGATAAAGTCGAGTTCGATTTCCATCTGGGAGGAGCCCACTTCATGGTGGTGATATTTGACAGGGATGCCGGCGTCGGTCATGGTTTTAACCGCACGGTTTCTGAGCAGTTGGTAGCTGTCCTGGGGAGAAACCCGGTGATACCATTTGGACAGGCCGAATCGCGGTTGGTCTTCGGATTCTTCTCCGATTCCCTCGGAATTTTCGACAAAATAATAGGAGTGATCAAAAGTGGTAGAATACCGTACATCGTCAAAGACGTAGAATTCCAGCTCCACCAGGGCCATCGCATCGTCTCCGATACCCGATGCCTTGATTTTTTCAAAGGCTCTGGCGATGACTGTCCGTGGATACTGGGCAAATGGTTCGCCATTTGTCAGATTCACCGTGCAGAAGGCATGAAGGATTCTGAATCCGTCTTTTTCTTCGATAAAAGCGGTGGAAAGGTCGGGTACCGCTACCATGTCCGAAGAATGAACTTCGGCAAATCCAAAGTTTGACGCGTCAAAACCCACTCCCTTTTTGAGCACTTTTTCGTTTACATAGCTTTTAGGAAGGCTCACTGCTCTGAGGTGTCCATCTATATCAATCACCAGCAGCGAGAGATAGTCAATATCGGCAAATTCTCCATTCCACGCGGAAAGTTTCATTCTGAACTCCTTGCACATCATTCTGTCAGGCTGCTTAAGCCGCCCGGACTTTGGATACTATATCAAGGGATTCTTTGATGCCAGCGGCTAGTAATGATACACCTGATTTTCGGAACACGCAACAAAAAATTGCAGAATATGAAATGATGATGTCAATATTTGAAATGAGTTTTACTGCTTACCGTTGGTCAGACTATTTTTTTACGGCAGAGCGTATGCCCTATTGAACAATGACAGTAAGTTCAGGGAATTCCGTGGCGAACGCTTCCTGCGCCCTCCTGATTATCCCCTCTTTGACGACGCCATTGATGGCTGAACAGGCGGGGCATTCATAAGGGACAATGCCGCTCACAAGGGTCAGGATGATTGTTTTTTCTTTTTCGCTGTAGGTGACCTTTTCGACAAGCCCTAAATCCACAATCGGAACATCGGACTGGGGTTCTTTCACCTTTGCGAGTGCTGAATCAATCCTTTTCTTTATCTGGGGGTCCATGGCCGCCTCCTTTTCGCTGGCTTAGCAAACTATTGTGCCAGGCACGCTTATCGGAAAAACTCCGAACACTGCGCCACGAAAACTCTGAGGTTTTCCTCAATATTTCCTTTTTTTGGCTTTAAGAAGAGGAAAAATGTCTTATTTCCATCAAAGCAGGTAAAATGCACCAGACTTTGGGGATCCGGCATTGCCATCAGAGTTCTGGTTAGCGTGTCTTTGATATCGCCATGCCGCCAGGCGAGCACAAATTCTCTGCCATCCCGGCTCATTTCCGCTTTCTCCATCTCCTGAAAGCCGTCAATTTTTGCCTTTTTCAGATATTTCTTTTCAATGATGTGCCCTTCGCCCGCCAGTTTTCGATCTGTAAAAAGGTTGAGAAAAAATCGGTCAGAGCCCCCGATTGCGAGTGAAAAGGGCATATAGAGCAGTGAATGACGGGGGAAAAAGGTGAAGGTACCTTTTGCTTCGCGCCAGGGATCGCGCAACTTGTACTTGATATTATAGCCGATCGCTCCGCCGATGTTGACGTATTCAGTTTCCTTCGGGTTGAGGACATTTTCAGCCTGTGTCGACATTGCTTTGCCCAGCCAGCGATTCTTTTT
Organism: uncultured Treponemataceae bacterium; assembly: GCA_964654405.1. Taxonomy (GTDB): domain Bacteria; phylum Spirochaetota; class Spirochaetia; order Treponematales; family Rectinemataceae; genus JAJTBL01. The sequence continues at coordinate 5,026 of CAZZJJ010000064.1, read as the reverse complement.
GACGCCAAGAAAATAGTTGATCGTTGCTCCAACGCCGAGCAGTATGATTGCTGTTAAAAGAAATGGATTCATGTTCATTTATTTGCCTTCTTTGAAAAAAAGTTGAACCAGCGGCTTCAAGCCGATTTTCGCGAGGTCCTCTCTCGAATGGATACCATCCCGGGTAAAGTCAAAGGTAAAACGGGGCAGTGAAGATAATTCAGCGGACAGTTTCCATTCAGCGTCCGAAACCCCCTGTTTGTTGATGCAAAGCGCGGCAAGCGGCAGCTCGAGTCGCTGCAATTCATCCTTGATTCGGGTTGCCTCATAGACTGAAAGGTCGTCCGGATTGACAATGACCGACATGAAGCTGTGTTTGGAAAACAGCGTTGCCAAAGCTGCCAGACGCTGACGAATATTGGTCAGCTTTCCATAGACCTTGTCGTCATCCTTATCAACACAGCTTGCGGCGACAGGAGACTCCGGATTGAGCCGGGTTATTGTCTGCCGCTTCTCGAGTATGCGCTCTCTGAGTTTGCTTAATTCGGCAACCCAGAGTCCTGAAATAAAGGGAAGTGAAAGAAAGCGCACGGAAAGCGCTGTCGGAGGTGTGTCAAAGACTACGATGTCATAATCCGGTGCAAGACGGCAATGAACATCTTCAATAGCCCAGAGCACCGCATACTCTTCGGTTCCTGGAGAGTATTTCAGGATGCTGAAAAAAGAATCCAGATTGAGCGTCATGTTATAAGAGTAATTTTCTTTGAGCTGTTGTCTGCTTTCTTCGAGATATGTTTCGATCCACTCCGAAAGATCAACTTCCAGAGCGTCAAGGTTTTTTTCTACGGCTCGTGGTTGTCCATTGAGCTTTGTATAGAGCGTGTCGCCGAGATTGTGCGCCGGATCCAGCGAAGCTATCAGAACCCGTTTGCCTGACCGTGCCAATTCGAGCGCAAAAGCGCTCGAGAGGGTTGTCTTTCCAACACCGCCCTTGCCCAGAAAAAATGCCGTGTTTTTCATTTCAATTTGTCCTTTAATCTATTTGCAGCATATCCATGAGTGTCGCAAGCGGATCCTGCGAGAGATCGGTGCGTGATAAAAGAATAGTGAGTTCTCGTTCCATATATGGAAGTAGTTCGACAGCAATAGGAGTCGGCGGAGAAGGAAGCCCGGCAAAACCGCCCAAAACCAGCAGTGAAAAAATGTTTTCAAGCTCTTTGACCTCAAACTCGATGATGGCTGTCGCTTTTTCACGGTTTACCTGGATGGCGGTATGAAATGCGGCTTTCAAAATATGATGCAGTTTTCGCTCCATGGAGACTCCTTGGGCTTGAGCCTATTTATTCAAATAACAATATACAGAGAATCACTCTCATGAACAAGGCTGAATACATGAAAAAGCCGGACAGCAGGTATGCCGTCCGGCCTGTAAATGACAAATCCGGTCAATACCCAGACTTGCTGTTTATGCGGCTGGCTGTGTCTTCCAGTTCTTGAGGAAGCTCCCAACCATGATGAAGTTGAGTATCAGCATGAAGAGGGTAATAGCCCCGACAACAGCACCAGTTATGACATTCATCGATTTGCTCATATCCACAAAGAATACGGGGATAATTGCGACCTCATACCAGATGAGCGCTGCAGTGACAGTAACCCACAGGAAGATGCCAGGAATGAGAACCGATGCTACATAGGCAGGGTTGAGCTTGCGCTTGACCCATACGGCTACTGTCAGCATGACAACTGAGGCAAGCAGCTGGTTGGCGCCGGAGAATGCCGGCCACAAGACAGTGTAGCCGCCTGAACGAGCCAGGAAGATGCCCACAAAAGCGATTGCAATCGACGCGACCCACTTGTTCTCAAAGAACTTGAAGAGCCCGGGGTTTTTATCTTTCAGCGGCAGAGCCATTTCCTGAACAAGATAACGGCCGAGGCGGTTGGTTGTATCGAGAGTTGTCAATGCAAAGGTGGATACCCATACGGCTGCGAAGAGTGTCATGAAGCTCATCGGGAGGAAAGGAAGGTTAGTGCTGACCATCTTGGCGAATGACTGGACAAACCTGCCAAGGGCTGGAGTTGTCATCAGTTTTTCACCGAGAGCAGCAGCGCCGAATGCTGCGATGGAAGTCACAACGAGGGTGGAGAGGAAGCCTTCAGTAAGCATGGCTCCGTAGCCAACAAATAGAGCATCCTTTTCATCCTTCAGCTGTTTTGAGCTGGTGCCCGAGGCAACTAGGGCATGGAAACCTGAAAGTGCACCGCAGGCAATGATAAGCGGGACAGTCGGCCAGAATGGAGAAGGCTGCAGGTTGCCTGCCGGTCCAATCAGCTTTGCGCTGAAACTGGTTACTGCCGGAATTGATGTAAAAGGTGCAAAACTGATCAGGGCTGAGATTCCGCCTACCAGGAGCCCAAAATACAGGAAGAAGGAGGAAAGGTAGTCTCGCGGCTGCAAGAGAAGGTTGACTGGCAAGGTGGAGGCTAGCACGATGTACACAAAGATGATCAGGAAATAGACATCCTTGCTCCACTTGACTGGGAACTGGTTGCCTAGCCAGAAGGCCGCAATAACCAGAATAACGCCGATGACTGAACCCCAGCTTAAACCGAGTTTGGTTTTGTACATGAAATAGCCGGAAATTACCGCCGCGACGCAGAAGAATACAAATGCCCAAAAGACACGGCCGTCAGCCGCGAACTGGCCTGCGACGATGTCGCCGAAAGCCGCGACAACCAGGATGCAGAGGAAGAGTGTAAACCAGCCAAACGTTTTGCCGGCTTTCTTTCCCATCATATCCTGCGCGACAAACTGGACGGATCGGCCGTCATAGCGGACAGAAGCGGCGAGGGCAAGATAATCATGGATGGCGCCAAGAAAAATGTTGCCGAACCAGATCCAGAGAAGTCCAGGGAGCCATCCCCACGCGACAGCCATGGCAGGACCGGTGATAGGGCCTGCGCCAGCTATTGAAGCGAAGTGATGTCCGAACAGGACGTACTTGGATGTCGGGACATAGTCCACGCCATCGGAAAGCCTCTTTGAAGGGGCTTCGGGAGCTTCATTGCTTTTCAGCAACTTGTCCCTGACAATCCGACCGTATACAAAGTAGAAGGTCAGATAGATTGCCAGAGCGATTAGAGCGATAATCGTTGACATGCAGTCCTCCTGCAAAATTGGATATCTAAGGATAGCTCTCAATTTTTCACCTGTAAATATAAAAAAAACAAAACTTTTCCAAAATATGACAAAAACTGCCAAAAGATTGGTAATTTTATTTGATTTTTGAATAATTATTAACAGAATTTGTATTCTGGCTGTTAGCAGTATTTTTATATAAGCTTTATTCATTTTATCCGATTATAATGTATAATTGTATTCTGTCTCGACAGGACGGATTAAGGGGCGCACTGAGATGTCACAACGAAAAAGTGCTGAAGAACTTGGCAACGGATATTATTGGGTCGGATCGGAAACTTTCGCGTACAATTTTCAATCAAACCCTTATCTCTTTTTAAATGGAGATGATGCGGTTCTTTTCGACCCGGGCTCGACCATCGATATAAAAGAAGTTGTCAAGAATATTGAATCGGTGACGAGCCTCGACAAAATTAGATATGTCGTACTGCATCATTCAGATCCCGATATCGCCTCGGCGGTTCCCTATCTGGAATCGCTCGGGATGAAATTCACCATCGTGACCCATTGGAGAACCTGGACGCTAGTCCGCTACTACGGTGTCGCCTCTCCCGTGTATCTGGTGGATGAACATGGATATTCTCTGACGCTGGGAAACGGGCGTGTTCTGCAATTCATTCCGACCCCTTATCTCCATTTTCCGGGAGCCATCATCACCTATGATCGTCAGACAGGCTACCTGCTGTCCAGCGATCTCTTTGGCGCTTTTTCAAATGCCTGGTCGCTGTATGCCGATGAGAATTATGTCGAAGGGATGAAAACATTTCATGAACATTACATGCCGTCCAATGACATTTTGCGGCCAGTCATGGATCTTCTCGGAAGGCTCGAAATCTCCATGATCCTGCCTCAGCATGGTTCGATTATTAAAAAGAACATTCCGGAATACATAGAAATTCTGCGAAACCTCGATTGCGGCAATCTGACCAGGCTCGCACACAAGGACCTCAGCTCCGATGGCGGGTACACGGCACCAGCGAATGCTGTCATTGAGCGGGCAAAAGGACTTTTCGGTGCGGAGACTGTCAGGATTCTGGGTGAAAAACTTGGGTTGACGTTGGATGACCAGGCTTCCAGAATTCTCGATTTTCCCATGTCGGGTGAAGAGCTCTGGAACCGGATTTCCGAGGAGCTTTACCTGCTGCATGGGGTCAAAGCCTTGATAGTGCTGTATCCGCTTATTTTGAAGCTGTCTCAGGAGTATGGGATCATAGTGCCGAAAATTTTTAATTCAGCACTCGGAGAATCTCAGCTGGAAAAAGACAAGCTTGCCAGGGAGATCGCGCGGATCGAGGAAATCAACCGCCAGCTCATGCAATCGGCTGGCAAATCGCAGGATAGCATGATGAAAGATACGGTAACCGGCTTGCTAAATGAAGCTTTCTTCCGTAATTTCATCGATGAAGAAGCTGCTATCGCCTTGGGAATGGAAGGTCCGGAAGATGATGTTCTGGCCGTGATAGGCATCGATGAAGGGCTGGCCCGCATTGAATACCAGTATGGACCGCGGGAAGTAGAAGAAATTCTCAAAGGGGTGTCACGAGTCATTGTCGAACAAAAACGTGAAAACCAGGTTGCGTTCCGTCTTCATGGTGCGACATTCACTCTCTGGATGCCTCGCATTCTTTTCCATGAAGCCAACGATATCTGCGATAAAATACGAAAAATAGTTGAAGATTCCAAGGCATTCATAGAGCCGATTACCATATCGATTGGTTTGGCGGCGGCGGTGGAAATAAAATCGATGACCGAAGAGAAAATGGAAAACGCCGGCTCGGCCTTGACCGAGTTGGGTTTGCGCAGGCTCCGGCTGGCGAGAAAACGAGGCGGCAATATCATATGCTCTAGTTC
>CAZZJJ010000063.1:0-7562 GCA_964654405.1 uncultured Treponemataceae bacterium | reverse complement strand
GTCGAGTCTTGCGTTGAAGAAAGACTTGTCAGATATGGAATTACCACTGGCTTCGGAAAATTTTGCAATGTTGTTATTTCAAAAGAAGACAACGCAATTCTGCAAAAAAATCTCATCATGAGCCACGCCTGCGGACAGGGCGAGCCTCTGCCAGAAGATGTCGTCAGAGCAATCATGGCCTTGCGTGCCAACGCGCTGGCCGTCGGTCACTCCGGAATCCGCCCCCGCACTGTCCAGCATCTGGTGGATGTGCTCAACGCCGGCATTGTACCGGTTATTCCGGAAAAAGGCTCGCTCGGTGCCTCAGGAGATCTGGCACCGCTCGCCCACATGACGCTCGTGCTCCTCGGTATGGGAGAAGCATTCTATAGAGGCGAAAGAATGGCAGGGAGCAAAGCGCTGGCCCTGGCAGGCCTCAAGCCGGTTACCCTTGAAGCAAAGGAAGGCCTTGCACTCATCAACGGCACCCAGGTTATGACAGCCATCGGCGCTTTGGCAGTCAATGACGCGCGTAATCTGGTTCAGACTGCCAACCTTGTTTCCTCCATGACCATACAAGCGCTGAGGGGAATCACCGACGCCTTCGATCCGCGCATTCATGAACTTCGCCGCCAATCCGGCCAAATCCAGTGCGCCGCCGACTTGCGCAGACTATTGGAAAACTCGAGGTTGACCTCCCGCCAGGGAGAACTCCGTGTCCAGGATCCCTACACGCTGCGCTGCATCCCCCAGGTGCATGGCGCCAGCATCGATGCCATCGACTATGTTCAGCGCTGTATAGAAAACGAATTGAACGCTGTCACCGACAACCCGCTCATCTTTCCGAACCCCGAAAGCGCTGACCAGCAAAAAGGCTTCTCCAAACATACGGCATCGGGACATTCCTCTGAACATGTTCATGGACAAGACCCGGGCGACATCCTGTCCGGCGGCAATTTCCACGGTCAACCAATCGCCCTCGCCATGGATTTTCTCGGCATTGCCTGTGCAGAGCTTGCCAATATTTCCGAACGCCGTCTCGAGCGTCTGGTCAACCCGGCGCTTTCGGAAGGCCTCCCCGCCTTTCTCACTACATCGGGAGGCATCAATTCCGGCTTCATGATAGTCCAATATTCGGCAGCAGCCCTGGTTTCGGAAAACAAGGTTCTGGCACATCCAGCCAGTGTCGACTCCATCCCCTCTAGCGCCAACCAGGAAGACCATGTTTCAATGGGAACTATCGCGGCCCGCAAAGCGCGGAATATCATCTGGAATGCCCAGCGGGTTCTCGCGATGGAACTCTGCGCCGCCTGCCAGGCGCTCGACCTCCGCGCCATCCAGATCGGAACCGCCGAAACTGCTTCCCTGCTCTCCCCCAGAACCGCGGAGGCCTACACAACCGTGCGGTCAGTGGTTTCCATGGTCGATTCAGATCGGATCATGTACCCTGACCTCGACGCGGTCGCCAGCCTTGTCGCGGACGGCAGTTTCTCAAGCGGAATGTCTGAAGCGGTACTGTGAATCGGTACAATTGCCCCGCAATTTTTAAAAAGTCGAGTACCTAATCTAAAACCACAGCATGCTTCGCCGCGGGTATTCAAATGATTCTTTATTTATACTATCATGCTGAAAACTTCCCTAGGAGGATTCTATCATGTCCGTAAAACGTGATTTTGGTCTGCGCCTCAACCGCCTTTCCCAGCAGGAGCGAAACAAGCTCATATCATATATCAACATAAAATTGGCGAGCATGGGACTTCCGGTGTATTCGAAAGAAGGAACCGGATTCGTCGAGCTGGCTTCTGACATGCTTGAAAGCTTCCGCCAGAAAGACCGGATCCTGGCGAGCTACCTGCCGCCCGTCGATCAGCGCATCCAGGATTTTCTCGATGCCTATTTCAGTGATCTCGGCCTTGCCAGCATGCCCCGAATCCCTTCCAAAACCCTGGTGCTCGACCGCTACGGGATGGCTCGCGAGCTCTCATTGCCGCCCGATGGGCATAAACATGTATCGCCCACGCTGACCTCATATCGAATTCGAAATGGCGTGCTTCACAACCCAACCAACGACAAGCGTACCACGGAAGGCGTTTTCCATATCGCGGAAGGCGGACTGCCGGTTCCTGCAGATAAAAAAGCGGTTCCCAAGCTGGTTTTCGCCCGTCTTTTTGAAGCAGCCTTCAACCCCCCGGCTGAAATGCTCGACATCCCCTTCACTGCCGGCGAAGGCGAAAAGGCCCGCGCCTTCCTTTCAGTCCTCCTGCGTCCCATCGTTCGCCCCGAGGTTCAGGGATATTGCGAAGAGCGCTCCATGGAAGTTCGTTTCTTCGTGCCAGGATCCCTCGCCGCAAGCCTCGACTTTGTCGAAAGCATTTTTGGCAATTCAGGCGATCCGTTCATTCCGGAAAACGATGCAGCCCTCGACCCCTTGCGTTGGACCGGCACAACCGGCCTCATCGTTCTCGCCCCGCACCTGACCCTGCTGACAAAGAAGGAACTCGGACTGCCCCATTACGACCAGGCAACCGCGCGCCAGCGCCGTGACGGCATGTGCTGGAAAGAACCCACAGAACGCTATAATGACGGCAAGCCCTTCAAAATCTGCGCGCGCGACACTCGCGGCGTCATTGTCTCAGTCATTGCCGACAACTATTTCGGATATTCAAAAAAAGAAATCAAATCCCACATTTCCTATTCAGCTAACCTGCTTGGACTGGCAGAAGAAGAGCATGCCGGCGGCGCCCTTGTCTTCCCGTCCTACAATCATGGCGTTCGCTTTATTCCGGACACCAACCTCAATTCACGAGGTCATTCGATCCATGATGTCTTCGAGCTTTTGCGCGGACGGATCGAGGTAAAGCCGGAGGGGTATGCGGTTGACCTGACTTACCCCAACATTATCTATCTGCCGGAAAACGCTGTTTTGTCGCTTGAGGACCAGAAAGCGCACTGGGTCTGGGAAGGCAGAGAGGAATCGCTCAGAATCCTGCCCGGAGAAGTCTACGTCCACCCAACCGGCTACCGCATCCACATGGAACGGCATCCGGTTTCCGGTGCCTGGAGGCTCATCGGCACAGCTGCGGAAGCCCTGCTCTGCCACAAGCCTTGCACTGTATCAGGCGGAGGAAAATCGGAGATCGCCAAACCCATCACCGATGCCATCAGCTATTCGCCGATAACTATCGCCGACTTTTTCGAGGACTTTGCCGCGGTCAAGAAAATTATCGAAAAGGACTACGGCAACCGGTTCAGGGATGACAGCGAAAATCACGGCAAAGACGCGCGCCCGATCCTCTCGCCGAAACGTTCGCTCGGCTCCGTCATCAAACTTCTTTCACCGTCGCCACTCTTTACCGATGAATATAACGAATGGCTGAAATCAATTCCTGAACGAATCAAGAGCCTCGTTTTCCTGGTCAAACGATTCTATACGCCGGATTGGGGTGACGACTGGCTTTCACATTTCTCGGTCGACGCGGTTAATGGAACAACCGGAAACATCCTGAAATTCCAGGGCCGCCCCATCCTCGGCTCCTATCTCCGGGTAGGCAGAGCACAGAACGGCATGCAGCGCACCTTCAAGCTCCGTCAGGATTTCATGCCTGCGGAAAAGCGCCAGTGGGAAGATGACATCACCGCTTCCGTCGTCGTGCCATCTAAAAACCTGAAAAACCTCCCGGACTGGGCAACACGGCATCCCAGCCTCAAATTCTGTAAAAACACCGAAGCCCGCTTCTTCCAGCGCCCCGACGACGCCATCATCCGCGGCTACGACAAGACGACCGAAAAGGATTTTGCCCGCCAGGACAATTTTATCAGCAATTTCGAACCACTCACCCGCCATCATGCCGCAGAGTTCATCGAAAAAACCGTACAGTTCTCGGAATATACCGATGCGATGCGCTTTTTCATTGAAGCAACTGAAGCTGATCCCCATTTTGAATACTTCGCTGCGCCGGATAAACCTCGAATTGTCAACGGCGCCCCGACAAAAAATCCGCGATACCTCCAGCTTGACCCAAATTATGTCAATCCGCAGAGCAGATACCTGGCGGAAATCGGACCGCGGCTCTATCGCAGAGTGCCGGCTGACAACGCACTTCTGCATCCGGTCGGAGCTGTCCTTCCTGGACGCCGGAATAACCCGGCTGATCCGGCGGCAGGGATCCGCCCCCTCGCTGTCTATGGCCCGATCCATTATCAAGACCTGCCCGAGCTGTTTATGGACTTTGTCTGTTCTTTGACCGGCAAAAGCCCCTCAACCACCGGTGCCGGCTCCGAGGGAGCTTTGACCAAAGGACCCTTCAACGCGCTTATTGCCACCACAGACCTCAACAACGCCCTGCTTTCCTTTATCCTGACCGGCTATTCGGGCTTTACAACCGCCGCTGGTTATATCGGGCACAAATATAAAATCGACCATGATATTTCCATCATGATGCCAGAACTCTGGGCTCGCCTCTCCCCCGAAGAGCGGGATCCTGAATTCCTCAAGGAGCACGGGTATCTGGAAAAAGTGGATGATTTTGAATATGAAGGACGCCTCATTCCCGCTTCACGGCTTGGATGGCGGATTACACCGCTGTTCGCCGCCACCTATTTGGGAAGGCTTTTTGACACCCCCACAGCGGTCTTCCCGGAAGACATGCTGCGCCCGGAACTCCAATCCATGCCTGAATATGTCGATGGTATCGAAAACATCGCCTCGGCAATGAAAAAATCGGCTGAAGCCTACTTCGAGGATGGTTCTATCGAAGCCGCGATTCCACCGCTTAAAGCCGTGCTCCATGTCATGGCCAAGGGACATTATGAAGGCAAGAGCATATCCGATCCCGAAGTTCGCAAGCTCTTCACCCGAGACTATGTTCTCGCTTCAGACTGGTATCATGAACGGCTCGAGCGCTATCGCAACAGCGAAATTGAATATCTCGAAAAATCCATCGTCTACCTGCGCTCATTCCTTGCGGAAAAAGCGGAACCGCAAAGTCTTTCCGCCAAGCGGGCTCAGGTAGAACTCCTTCGCGCCCGCGAACGGCTCGAACGCCTGATGGATAAAAATTATCTCTCTATCATCGATGGGTCGCTCGGCAAAGACATCCTGTACGAAAAGGCTTGAGCATGAGGGGTAACGGCAAGGGTTCCTGTGCAGTCATCAATATCGGCAGTCTGGCAAGCCCGCAAGGGAAACGCCGTACTGCCGGAACGGCAATGAACAGCCTCTATCGATGTAAAAATGCCTGCATTGTCGCAAAAGAAGGAGTCATCACCTATGCCGGACCTGCTTCGACGGAAGAGGGCCGGCACGCCCTCGAAAAGGCGCAGGCTGAAGGCGCATCGCTGATCGACGCAGAAAACCGTGCCTGCGTGCCTGGCTTTATCGACAGCCACACGCATTTCATTTTCGCAGGCTATCGAGCCGATGAGTTTTTCTGGCGGGCTTGCGGCTTGCCGTACATGGAGATTCATCGGCGCGGCGGCGGAATCCGGAAAAGCATGGAAGCGACCCGCTCAGCCACCCTGCATGACCTGGTGGAAGCCGGCAAAAAGCGCTTGGACACCATGCTAGCCCTGGGGGTCACAACGGTAGAAGGCAAGTCGGGATATGGTTTGGATATTGAAACCGAACTCCGCCAGCTGACAGCCATGCATGAACTTTGCAGCATGTCACCGGTCGAAATCCTGCCTACCTTTCTCGGTCCGCACGCCATTCCGCCTGAGTTCGAATCACGCCCCTCCGATTATATCGATTTCGTCATCACGGAGGTTTTACCAAAGGTCGCGACCAGCAAGCTTGCTGTCTTTGCCGATATTTTCTGTGAAAAGGGCGTGTTCGATATTGAAGATTCCCGGCGCTATTTGCTGGCAGCACAAAAAGCTGGATTCAAGCTCAAACTGCACGCGGATGAAATTGTCAGAATCGGTGGAGCCGGGCTTGCTGCCGAGCTTGCCGCCGTCAGCGCAGATCATCTGCTGAAAGCAAGTCCGGAAGATCTGCAAGCCATGGCTGAAAAAGGTGTCATTGCGACCTGTCTTCCGCTGACTGCCTTCTCGCTTCGCGAACCCTATGCTGATGCACGTGGCATGATTGACCGCGGCCTGGCAGTCGCGCTTGCTTCGGATCTCAATCCAGGTTCATGCTACAGCCAGAGCATCCCGCTGATTTTCGCCATCGCCGTGCTGTACATGAAGTTGACCTTTGAAGAAACCCTGACCGCCCTGACCCTGAACGGCGCTGCAGCGCTGGGACTTGCCGCTTCCCATGGGTCTCTGGAAACGGGGAAAACCGCCGATATTGTCATCCTGGATGCGCCCGAACCTGAACACCTGTCCTACCATATAGGAATGAATCTGGTTCATACCGTTGTAAAAAGGGGCGAATTGGTATATCAGCAAAGCACTAAGGCCTAATTCGCCGCGAATTAGGCCTTTTCAGCAACACGCTTTCTGGTCAGCACGTACATCAGAACCGCCGCGATAACTCCCGCAAATGCGACAAGAAGCGCGCTGGTTGGCTTTTCATGAAACACCACAAGCCCGAGGAAAAGCTGTCCTGTTGGTGAAACATACTGGATGAAGCCCATTTTTTGCAGACTTATCGAGTTAGCCGCCTTGGCAAAAAACAGCAGCGGAATTGCCGTAACTGCTCCCGCGAGAATCAGAAGCGCTGTTACCAGCAGACTCGCGTTGAATATCGCCCCTGTACCCTGAAACTGCCTTATTGCCAGATAACCGAAGGCAAGCGGGGCGACCATCAAAGTCTCTATCGTAAGCCCAAGAAGCGGATCAAGCGCCAGCTGCTTTTTAAGCGCGCCATACCCTGCGAATGTCACGGCGAGAAGCAGGCTGACCCAGGGAACCGAACCATAAATGACTGCTGCGGCAAAAATCGCCAGCGCCGCGACACTGACCGCAGCTTTTGTCCACACATCTGCCCGCTCCCTGAAGAAAAGTACGCCAAAAGCGACTGATAGCAGCGGGTTGATGTAATACCCAAGCGCGGACTCGGTTATCCGTCCCGAATTGACCGCCCAGATATAAATACCCCAGTTGGCTGTCACGACAATCGCGCAGGCAGCTACCCGCAGGACCTTGCGCGGCGATCTGAAAAGCTCGCCGATCCTGCTCAGCTGTTTTGACGCGCCAAGCAGGATAAGGCAGAACACCGCTGCCCAGAATATCCGGTGGCTTAGTATCTGCAGCGGCTCAACTGACTTGAGCATCTTCCAATAAAGCGGGAAAAGTCCCCACATGCCGTACGCGAGAAAAGCGGCCAGCGTTCCGCTGATTTTGCTAGTCTGGTTTTTCATGGTTTTCCTACTATAAAGTCGAATGCCTGCACGCGTCGAGGTCCACACCGTGATTTTGAATAATAAATAAAAATTTTTTGAAAGATTGAAATAAATATACAAAAAATAGAAAATATTTCAATTATTGAAACAATGGTGTCAAATAGCAATCAATAATAATAGCACGATTTTCAAATTCTGTCAAATTTTTCGTGAAGAATCTTGACTTCACCTTCTGCATGGGTTTCTATCTATAAGTACGAGTATTTTTCTACGTGAATCTGTACAGAGTTCACA
>CAZZJJ010000062.1:0-7738 GCA_964654405.1 uncultured Treponemataceae bacterium | reverse complement strand
GCTGTTCAGCCGAGCGCAACATCGAGAATCATCATAACCGCGAAACCAACCATGGTGCCAATTGTGGCAAGATGGCCATTGCCGTCGCGGTTCGCTTCAGGAAGGACTTCTTCAGCCACAACGTAGATCATGGCACCCGCGGCGAATGCCAACGCATACGGCAGGATGGGTCGCATGGTGCTGACCAGCGCTGCGCCGAGAACACCCGCTATGGGCTCTACGATACCTGAAGCCTGGCCGTAGAAGAAGCTTTTTGACCTCGACATGCCATCCCGGCGCAGAGGAATTGAAACTGCCGCTCCCTCGGGGAAATTCTGGATGCCGATACCGAGCGCCAGCGCCATGGCTCCGGCGAGGCTTGCCGATCCGATTGACGCACCAACCGCTCCAAAACCGACACCGACTGCCAAACCTTCCGGGATGTTGTGCAACGTGATAGCCAGCACCAGGAGGATGCTTCTCGACCAGTTGGTCTTAATGCCTTCAGCCTCTTCCATCTTATATTCGATATGAAGATGCGGCAGGAGACGGTCAACAAGGCGGAGAAATATTCCGCCTGAGAGAAAACCGATGGCCGGCGGGATCCAGGGAATGAGCCCCATGCTTTCAGACAGCTCAATCGCAGGAGCCAGGAGTGACCAGAAACTGGCTGCGATCATGACACCTGCAGCAAAGCCGAGCATGCTGTCCAGTACCCGTTTATCGATGGATTTGAAGAAGAATACCATGCCAGCCCCAAGGGCGGTTACACCCCAGGTAAACAGTGTCGCTGCCAAGGTCTGCATGACCGGCGACAGGGTTTTCAAATATTCGAGCATGCACATAGTATAACAAATCCGAAGGATAAAAAGAATACGTTGACTGTGGCGAATTCATGTTCTATTATGAATAAATATTCAGGAGGCATTCCGGGACAATCAGTCACCGTTTCTGGCCGCTTCTGATCGTACATGGAGGATTATGTTGACCACGCACGACCGGGTATTGGCGATTTTTGTATCCTGTTCCATAGCGCTTTTCATGCTGATGGCAATTCTGTCCAATGGCATGGTACCAGCGGTTACTGGATTCTGGCAGCTGCAAATAAGTCCGGCGAGGCTCATCAGCGACTTTACCTTGATGGCAAACCCCGGAGCGGCGCTTCTGAATGTCTCCATGGTAGGAATTCTCGGATTGCTGGTTCTCAGACTTAATCGAATTCAACTCTCCGGTCCTTCGCTGGCTGCCGTTTTCACAATGATGGGCTTTGCTTTTTTCGGGAAAACCCTGCTGAATTGCATTCCTATCATAATTGGTGTCAGCATATCGGCGCTCATCGTCAGGAAAAAGCCAAGGGAATATGTGCTTATCGCGCTTTTTGGAACATCTTTGGGGCCGATTGTCAGCTTTATAGCTTTTGAGCTTGGATTTCCTCCCGGCATTGCGTTGCCGCTCTCCTTTATCATTGGAATCATCGCGGGAATTGTGCTGCCTCCTCTCGCCATTGCGATGCTTCACCTGCATCAGGGCTACAATCTTTACAATGTTGGACTCACCGCGGGTTTTATCGGGCTTTTTGCCGCGTCGATCCCGAATGCCGGCGGAGTTGATATTTCGACTTTCGCGACCTGGAACACTGGCAGAAATATCTGGCTTTTTCTGCTGATACCCATTGTTGCGGTTCTTGCGCTTGCCTTGTCGATTGCGCTTGGAGCAAAAAAATCCTTGAAGGAGTTTTTAAGTATCCAGAAAATGTCGGGACGTCTTCCTTCCGATTTTACCGAGATGGCCGGCAAAGGCGGTGCGCTTGCAAACGCGGGTCTTCTGACTCTTCTGTACTGGTTTTTCATGCTGATTATCGGAGCTCCGTTCAATGGGCCGGTATTGGGCGGTTTGCTGACGATTCTCGGGTTTTCACTCTTTGGGAAAAACATTCTGAATAATGTTCCGATTGCTCTGGGCATTCTTTTTGCGGTCATTTTATTCGGAAAATCCATTTCCACCCCCTGGATTGTACTGGCATTTCTTTTTGGTACCGCTCTATCACCTGTCGCGGGCGAATTCGGTTTCAGCGCAGGGTTGCTGGCTGGCTTTCTGCATCTGGTGCTTGTTGAAAGGACGGGCGCTTGGCATGCAGGTATCAATCTCTACAATAACGGTTTTTCGGCTGGTCTTGTCGCGACCTTGATTGTATCAGTCATAGAATGGTACAAGACGAATATCGAACAATAAAGGAATATGGCATGAAACGCAGAGAATTCCTGGTTCACCTCATAAGCGAAGTCAGTAGTTTCCTTCTGCAGGGCAATCCAAGGAAAATGGTGGTGTCGCTGCATCAGGAAGCTGATGGAATCCATCTTGCTGTGCTTGATGATCGTCCCCGATCTGATGCTGAAATCGCGGAGATAGAGCATTCACTCAATACCGCACGCCGGCCTGAGCTGGCTGGTTATTACGGTCAGATGGCTGGACAGGACCTCCTGGGCAGTGCCAGGCTCAACCTGGTAGGCTGGCAGATAAAACATGCCGATGTCCTGAAAACCCCTGAGGGCGGGGTCATGTTGAATTTGTGGATAGGGGGAGAGGGGTTTGAGTTTGACAAGTTCAACCTTTCTAAGGGTACCCAGGAGTAGTGTTTCCAATCTTGTGCCAAAGCAGAAATCAAAGTATAGTCAGATGCATGGCTTCAAGCATTCTCTGGTATGACCTCGAAACATTTGGTATCAATCCTTCCTATGACAGAATCGCTCAATTTGCCTGCATCAGGACGAATGAAGAACTTGAAGAAATTGCAGATCCGATTAAGCTCTACTGCAAGCCCGCCCTGGATTATCTGCCATCGCCGCAGGCTTGTCTTGTACATGGCATTACACCTCAGGCAGCGCACGAGTTGGGCGAAACTGAATATGATTTCGCTAAAAAGATACATTTCGAGTTTTCTCAGCCAGGTACGACGGTAGCTGGTTTCAATTCGATCAATTTTGATGATGAATTCATACGATTTCTTTTTTTCAGGAATTTATTCGATCCGTATGAACGTGAATACGCCAATGAAAATTCCCGCTGGGATATCATCAATCTGGTCAGGGCGACACACGATTTGCGGCCTGAGGGGATTGTCTGGCCGAAAGACAATAATGGAATGCCTGTATTCAAACTTGAGGCTCTGACCAGGGCGAACGGGCTTGATCATTTTTCGGCGCATGACGCGTTGAGCGATATCAGGGCGACCATCGCGGTGGCGAAACTGATTCGAACTCGCCAAAAAAAATTGTATGACTGGTATTATTCACATCGAAAACGGGAAAGCTTGAAGCCGGTTATCGACTTGCCTTCGCGAAAGATACTGCTTCATACATCGAGCGAATATACGACGGAACGCGGCTGTACGACATTGCTCGCGCCTATCGGCATGGATCAGGCAAACAAGAACCAGCTTATCGCGATTGATTTGCGCTATGACCCGGAGCGTCTGCTCGACCTGTCTGCCGAAGAGATTCGAAAGCTTGTTTTTACCAAAGCAGCAGAACTGGATGAACCGCGGGTTCCCCTGGTTAGAATCAAGCTCAACCATTGTCCATTCCTCGCTCCGGAACGTGTCCTCTCCGCAGAAGCTGCACAAAGGCTTGGTATTAACCGTGATGAATGCTCCAGGCGGGCAGATCTGATTCGAAACAATCCAAATCTGATTCAGAAATTGCAGGCTGTATTCGAAATTCCCATGGAATTTCCGTCAATAGAAGACCCTGAAGCGAGCCTGTATTCAGGAAACTTTATCCCGAAACCTGATCGGAGCAAATTGAAGCGTTTGCATGAGCTTATAGCTGATTCTGGCGGCGCTGCTGCCGGACGTGACTTCGTGCGTAACAGCAAATTTTCCGATGAGCGTATCCCGAGGCTGCTTTTACGGTTTTTTGCCCGCAATTTCCCTGAAACTTTGACGGCTGCTGAGCGTTTGAAGTGGAGAAACTATTGTGCGCAGAAGATTCAGCTGCCACCTGCTGAGGGGTCTGCCGAACTTGCCGACTATGGAAAGCTGTTGCAATCTTTTTTGGACAACCCGGAATTGCCTGCGCCCAAACGCGCGGTCGTACATTCGCTTTTAGATTGGAAGTTTTTTTTGGAAAAAGAATTGCTTGCTTATGATGAGGCTGTGTCGAAATTGAACTCGAATCCTTGATTTTCCGCGAGGGTTTGGCTTTTTGCTGGTTCTGGCGCTGTTTTTTCTGGGAAATGCGGTATAGTTATTGTGGGGTATTACGATGAAACGCATATTGTTCGTTGTTTTTGCCGCTTTCCTCCTTTGGTGGGGTGGAGGTGCTTGCACGAAAGCCTTCGCCGAAGAACAGCCTGGAGCCATTTTCATGACGGTTCAGGTTGAAAGTGCTGGAATTCGAGAGAAACCCGCAGTTCTTTCCTCAATCATTGCTACAACCCGGTATGGAAATGTTGTAAAGGTATTCGAGATTCGAGAGGGATGGGCAAAAGTGGAAATTCCCGGACAGACCCGGATCGGATTTATTTTCGCCACATCGCTCCGAAAAGTGACGATTCCTGAGGGGCAGATGGCAGCACCTCTGCAAGGGGTGACTGCGCCGCAGGTTGTTCTTGCGGGAAAGGGCTTCGCGCCAATAAACGCCAATCCAGCGACAGGTATGGAATCCCGTGAAAATTCGACTCAAAAACAATGGCTTGATTCTATGGAATCACTCACAATAGATCCCTGGGAAGCCCTTGCATTTGTGCTGGGGAAAGCTGACTGAATCGGAACATGCCAAAACGATATTGGTGGCTGACTGTAAGTTTGATTGCCGCATTGCTGTTTTCCTCTTGCCTTACGCTCTCGGACAGCATTTCCATGCTTGTTTCAAAAGCCGTTGTGCAGGGACTTCTGGATGAGACGCAGGCAGCGATTTTGAAAAGTGCAGCAACTGAAGCGGTTTTCGCGTCGCGGGAGCTGTCACCCGAAGAAGAATACTACCTTGGCAGGGCAATTTCCGGGGCGATTCTGGAAGTGTATCGGCCCTATGATTGTCCGGAACTTACAAGGTATATCAATCTGCTTGGACAGGGGCTGGCGCTTTTTTCCCCGCGGCCTGAACTGTACAAAGGCTACCATTTTTTGGTTCTGGACAGCGATGAGCCAAATGCCTTCGCAATGCCTGGCGGGCAGATTCTGATTACTAGAGGACTTTTATCGCTTACAGAAAATGAAGACGAACTGGCTGCAATTCTAGCTCATGAAATTTCTCATACTGCCCTGCGCCATGGAGTGCTTTCGCTGCAGAGTTACGCTCTTGCTGAGCTTGCCCGAGAAGCCGCGATAAAGGCTGGCCAGGCTGGATCGGCGGAAGCTGTCAGTTTTACGAATAAATTTGGAACAGCGATTTCTGAATTCGCAGCAGTCCTGCTGGTGTCGGGATATTCGCAGAATTTTGAATATGAAGCTGACCGAACAGCACAGAGCATATTAGCCCAGCTCGGGTATGCTCCTTCATCGGTAGCGGCTGTAATCATGAAACTTCCTGACAAAGAGGGAGAGGCGGCGAATAGCTTTGTGATAACACATCCAGAGAAGGAAGCGCGAATTGGGTCTCTCGAAAGTAGTGTTTCCAATCTTGTGCTTTTTTCTTTATCAGCAGTCCAGCGGTGGAGAGAATACGGCTTGCTTCTGCGGGAAGTTGAGCCGGATGAGATTTTATCGGTTGCGCCTTTAGGAGTTGTCAGAGCTGATCGCTATGCTCGGTACAGTCTTTTTTTCAGAAAGGATGCCGGCAAATGAAAGGAAGCTGCATTGAAAGAAGGATAGAAGTGCTGGCCATATCTCGAGCTGCAAGAATCCTGCTATCAGTAGTTGGTGGATTGCTATTGCTTTATATATGCAATTTTTCCGGAATCGAAACAAAGCTGCAATTCGCTTTGCACGACACAGCGGTTCGAATTGAAGCCCAAAGATTTGAAAATAGCATGAATTCAAAATCAAATAGGCCGGATATTCGATTAATTTTCGTTGATCAATATAGTCTTACATGGGTACAGGAAAATCTGGGTTTCAGCTGGCCATGGCCGCGCGAACTGTACGGGCTGATTGCTGATTTTTGCTCACAGGCACAAGTCCAAGCTGTGGATGTTCTGTTTTCTGAAACTTCGATTTATGGACCTGATGATGACCGGCGATTGGCACAAGCTCTGGAACAGGCTGGAAATGTCGTGCTGGTAGCAACTTCTCAGTCAGGGAAACTATCATCCATTCCGGTAGAAAGGTCGAAGGTTGAATTCGGTACAGCCAGAGCACTGGTTGATTCTGATGGTGTCATTCGAAGGTATGATGCACGCAGCAGTGTTACAGGAAATGGTGTGCTTCCTGCGCTCGGGGCAGCTGTACTGAAAAAGATAGGGCTGAAAAATTCATTTCCTGCTGCTGTTTATCTAAAATTTCTTGGTGCTTCGCCTGGATTTGAAGCTTATAATGCTGCGGAAATACTCAGTGCTGAGCTCCATCGGTTCGATGAAAATAAAAATATAGATCCCTATTCTGGCACGCTTTCCCCGGAAGCTTTCCGCAATGCGATTGTTTTTATTGGGTTCAGCGCTCCGGGTCTCCTGGATCAGCAGGCTGTACCTGTTGATTCCGCCATGCCTGGAGTCGAAATTCATGCGACTTTTGTCGAAAATACCCTGAGTGGAAGACTTGCATACCAAATGGCGCCTTTTTCTTCATGGCTCTTCATTCTCCTGTTTGGAATGCTAGGGGCTATTCTGCCATCGGTGATGAGGAAAACCAGTCTATTAGTCACGGGATTTTTTTTGCTAGCTCCGTTGGTTATCATTAGCAATGCTTTGTTTTTTTCGGCGGGGTTGGTAGCTCCAGGAGGAGCGGCTTTAACATTGGCATTTGGCAGCGGACTGACGGGTATTCTGCTTGCGTACCTGGCTGAAGGTAAGCAGCGAGCGTTTTTACGTCGTTCGTTTTCTTTTTATCTTGCTCCTGAGGTGATTGAGCAGTTGCTTAACCATCCAGAGATGCTTAAATTGGGCGGCGAAACTCGAACAATTACTGTGCTTTTTTCTGATATGGAAGGATTTACTAATTTTTCAGAGAAGTTATCACCTGATGTTCTGGCTGGTTTCATGAACGAATATATGACCAAGGTCAGTGAAATAATTCTGAAATATGGCGGGACGATCGATAAGTATATTGGGGATGCTGTTGTGGCGTTTTGGAATGCGCCCTTAGAGCAAAAGGACCATGCTGAAAGGGCGGTTTTAGCGGCGGTTGAGATTATCGTTGCACTTGAGGAATCCCGTGGTAGTGTTTCCAATCTTGTGCTGCCTCGCACTAGAATTGGGATCCATACGGGGCGAGCAGTTGTTGGTAATATGGGTTCAGCAAAAAGGTTCAATTACACAGCTCTTGGCGATACGATGAATATCGCGTCACGGTTAGAAGAGGCAAACAAAGGTTTAAAAACCAGTATTTTAATATCTGCTGATACAGCCAGATATTGTATGAAGTCCGAAGTTGGGAAAAATAACAAATATAAATTGAAAGCAATGGGGAATATTAAGGTTCCTGGGAAAGAACAGGAAATTGAGGTTTGGCAAGTGTGTCCCTTCAAGAGTGTTTCCAATCTTGTGCTTGATGGTAGACAAAGAGATAGCACCGAATCCCCAAGCTGAATTTTTCTCTCCCTTCGTTAATTGCCTTCTCAGCCCAGCACATACGCCGGAATGGCATCTTTCGCCTGCTTCCCCGGAG
>CAZZJJ010000061.1:0-7757 GCA_964654405.1 uncultured Treponemataceae bacterium | reverse complement strand
TGTTGTCAGAAGCCAGCTTGTCAGAAAAATCATCGAGGCATACGAGCATGAATAAGCTGATCAAGGATAGTTTCATATTCTGGAATATTCTTGCCTGTATTCTTCTTGCAAGCATTCTTCTCGCCTTGCTCGGCCCGGGCGCAAACGCGGTCCGGCGTAATTTTGAAGGCATTGAAGCGGGAAAAATCGCTGACCGCGATATTGTTGCAGGCAAGGACGTTTTTTATATCGATACCGAAGCGACGCGCCTGAGAATCGAGGCTGAAGAGCGCCTGGTGCTGCCGGTTTTTCAGATGGATGAACAGGCGAGCCTGCGCATCACGCGTCAGTTTCAAGATTTTCGAAATGCCTTCAAAGACCTTGTGTCGGATGATGTATCCGCTGAATCCAGTATTTTGATGCTGCAAAGCAAATTCCCCGGAATTTTTTCAAGATCTCTCCTCGCCAGCCTCCTTTCCACGCCGCTAAAATCCCAGGCGCTTGTCTATACCGAAGATGTTTTGCAGAGCCTTCTGAGCACTGGCATTGTTTTATTGCCGTCCGAAGGTCTTTCGACCTATAACCAGGATTATTACGAGCTGAGAAGACTCATCAACAATAAGATCGAAAGTGAGCAGCGCGCCTTCAGCAGCATGATAACAAAACAGGATGTTCCGGAGCAAATCAACAGGGAAATCAGCGAAAAACATCTTTCCCGCCAGCTGGGCGGCATTGTTTCAGGTTTGGTGCAGACATTTGCCCAGGAAAACGTATTTTTTGATGAAACCGCTTCCAAGGCCAGGATAAAGGCAGTCAGAAATAAAGTTGAGCCGGTCAAGCGAGCCATTGGCAGGAATGAAATTCTGATACGAAAGGGCGAAATGGTAACACCCGAAACATTTGCCCGGGTCCAGGCAATCCGAAGCGCCGCTTCCCGTGCTGATTTCGGACTGGTTTTTGGCGGTCTCGGCCTGCTTGTTGTCGCCGCTTTCATCAGCGTTATTCTGCTTGGTCAAAATGTTCAGCCCGGAGGCAACGGCGACAGAAAAATAGTCCTGATGGCGCTCTATTCCGCGACACTATTCTTTATTTTGATTCTTGTTGCGGCAAGGCTTACAACAGGCCAGCTTCCGCTTGAAAGTTCATATATAATTCCCATATCGCTTTTTGTCGGAATAGGAACCGCCATTTCAGGACAGACCTTCGGTTATACCTATTCGCTGATTCTCGGCCTTGTTTCGGCTCCTGCATCCAATCTGAATCCGCATTTGCTCGTTTTCATCCTGCTTTCAGGAATCTTTTCAAGTTTCATGATCAGCATTTCCAAGACCAGACTTGCGCTGGTCAGAGCAAGTTTTTTCCAAGCTCTTTTCCAGGGCCTTCTGACCCTGGTTTTGCTGCTTCCCTATGCTGGCAAATTCCAGCTTGTCGCAGGGCTTTCCTTTCTGCAGGCATTGAACGGATTTTTAAGCGGCGCTCTCATTCTCGCAATTCTGCCGGTCATTGAACAGGGATTGAACCTTCCTACTAGATTCAGGCTTCTCGAGCTTTCCGATGTCAACGCGCCTGCGCTGAAGGAACTGTTGACTCAAGCGCCGGGTACCTATTCTCATTCTCTGAATGTTGCGAATCTGGCAGAGGCTGGCGCTGAAGCCATTGGGGCGAATGCTCTGCTGGCGCGTGTTGGCGCGTATTATCATGATATTGGCAAAATTGAACAGCCTGAGTATTTTGTTGAAAACCAAAAAGGCGTCAACAAGCATGACGATATCAATCCAAGGCTTTCCGCGACCGTGATTCGGAGTCATGTTAAATTCGGAGTCGAAAAGGCAAAAGCGCTGGGGCTTCCGAAAGAGGTCGTTGAAATTGTTGCGGAGCATCATGGAGATTCAGTAATTACCTGGTTCTATGAAAAAGCGAAAGCTGAAGATGAAACAGTTCGCAGAGAAGATTTTTCTTACCCAGGAGAGCCTCCAAGAAGCAAGGAAGCGGGTATTGTGATGATAGCTGATACGGTTGAAGCCGCGACGCGAACCTTGAAAAAGCCAACGGTTCCACGGCTGGAACAGCAAATCCGGCAGCTCATTCTGGATAAAGTTCAGGCCGGCCAGCTGGATAACTGCAGCCTCACCATCAAGGATTTGGAATCAATCCGCCATGCCTTCACAAGAATACTGGCGGGCCAGTTTCATTCCCGCATTGAGTACCCGAGACAAAAGGAAAACGGATGAATCAGGTATTAGTCGATTTTCAGGATATAGAAGAACCGTCCTGCATCGTTCCTGTCAGCGAATTCATGCAGAAAATTCTCGAATTTAAAAAGATTGCCGACTGGGAAGTCTCAATTCTCTTCTGTTCCGATGCTTTCATTCAAAATCTGAATAAGGAATACCGTGCCATCGACGCACCGACCGATGTTCTCTCATTTTCCATGGGAGAGTGGTATGAAAATGAGAAGCAGAAGATATATCGAGCGGGGGATATTATCATCAGCATGCCAGCCCTGCATCGGAACGCGGAAGAATTCAAAGTAGATCCCGATGAAGAACTCAAGCGTCTTCTTATCCATGGCATCCTTCATCTCGAGGGAATGGACCATGAGACTAATGATCCCTCCGAACCTATGCTTATCAGACAGGAAGCGATTCTCAGGGAATTCGCAGGGAGCAAGCTTTTATGAACGGGATCTTCCGGATATTTAACAGAAAACATCATCCTGTGACTGAAGAAAATCAGCAAGTGCTCGCAGAACAGGAAGAAATGAAAGAAGGCATCGAGCACCTTGCTGAAACAACCGTTAAGGAAGTCATGGTCCCGCGAACCGATACGGTATTCATATCGCATGACGCATCGCGTCAGGAAATCCTCGGTACTCTGGTAGGCTCAGGACATTCCCGGATTCCTGTCTACCGCGAAACCATGGATCAGGTAGTCGGTATCATCTATGCCAAGGATGTTCTTGCGAGTCTGGTCAGTAATGGAAAAATCGAAACTTCCGCACTGATGCGAAAACCTTTCTTCGTACCCGAAACGAAAAAAATCGACAGCTTGCTGAAGGAATTCAAGAGAAAACACGTCCATATTGCCGTTGTCGTCGACGAATACGGGGGCACTTCTGGCATAGTCTGTTTGGAAGATATTATTGAGGAAATTGTCGGCGAAATTCAGGATGAGTTCGACAATGAAAAAGAACCAATCATTCAGACAGCTCCAAATACCTTTATCTGCGATGCGCGCACACGGCTTGATGATATCAGCAAGGAACTCTCAATCAATCTGCCCGCAGAGGAGTTTGAAAGTCTGGCCGGCTATGTATTCGATCTCTTTGGAAGAATCCCCGCGCCCCAGGAGCGCGCCGAAACGGACGATGCCGAATTCACCGTGATGGAAATGGATGCCCACAGGATTCTGTCGGTTAAAATTCAGCTGAAAAATCGAAACAACGATACCCCAAGTCTATGATTTTGTTTTGATATGTAAAATAACATTTCAGATTATAATTTTGCTTGCTGAAATCGATAAACAGGTATAGAATAGAAACAGCTGAAATACACCAGCATCACTCAAAATTTCTATTAAAATCCTAAGGAGGGTTCCATGAACGCTTATATAAAGCAAGTTCTTGACGACCTCAGAGCACGCTACCCCTGGGAAAGCGAATTCCTTCAGGCTGCCGAAGAGGTTCTCGAGTCTATCGCTCCGCTCATTGAGGCTGAGCCCAAGTACAAGGCGCAGAAAATTCTTGAGCGCATTGTCGAGCCCGAGCGGACAGTCATGTTCAGAGTACCCTGGATCGACGATAAAGGCGAATACCATGTTAACCGCGGCTACCGCGTCCAATTTAACTCAGCAATCGGTCCGTACAAGGGTGGCATTCGCTTCCACCCGAAAGTCACGCTTTCAACACTTAAATTCCTCGGTTTTGAGCAGATTTTCAAGAATAGCCTGACCGGCCTTCCTATGGGCGGCGGCAAGGGCGGTTCCGACTTTGACCCGAACGGCAAGAGCGATAATGAAATCATGCGCTTCTGCCAGAGTTTTATGACCGAGCTGTTCCGCCACATCGGGCCGGATACAGACGTTCCTGCAGGAGATATCGGCGTCGGCGGACGTGAAGTCGGCTATATGTTCGGACAGTATAAGCGGCTTGCCAACGAATTTACCGGCGTTTTGACCGGCAAAGGCCTCACCTTCGGCGGCTCACTGGTTCGCCCTGAAGCCACCGGTTTCGGCGCAGTCTATTTCGCCAAGGAAATGCTGAAGCTGAAAGGCCAGACCCTGGAAGGCAAAACCGTTTCCGTATCAGGTTTTGGAAATGTCGCATGGGGCGCCTGCATCAAAGCGTCTCAGCTTGGAGCCAAGGTTGTCACCATCTCCGGCCCCGACGGCTATGTTTTCGATCCGGACGGCGTCGGAACCAAGGAAAAGTGGGACTACCTCGAAGAAATGCTTGTCATAGACCGCAACAAGGTTGA
Source organism: uncultured Treponemataceae bacterium (assembly GCA_964654405.1). GTDB lineage: Bacteria > Spirochaetota > Spirochaetia > Treponematales > Rectinemataceae > JAJTBL01. The sequence goes on along the minus strand of CAZZJJ010000061.1, from coordinate 3,303 downwards.
AAACTACGTCAAGAAATTCCCCAAAGCCAAATTCTTTGCCGGAAAGAAACCCTGGGAACAGAAAGTGGACATTGCGATGCCCTGTGCCATTCAGAATGAGCTCAATGGCGAGGACGCAAAAGTCCTCATCGCAAATGGCGTTCAGACCATCGTCGAAGTTTCCAACATGGGATGCACCCCTGAAGCCTGGAAACTCTTCATCGAGAAAAAAATTCCATTTGCTCCCGGAAAAGCGGCCAACGCAGGCGGCGTAGCTACCTCCGGTCTGGAAATGAGCCAGAACTCCATGCGCCTTGCCTGGAGCGCTGAAGAAGTTGACAGAAGACTCCATGAAATCATGGTCAACATCCACAAATCCTGCGTCGAAACCGCCGCAAAATACGGATTTGAAGGCAACTATGTTATCGGTGCAAACATTGCCGGTTTCAAGAAAGTCGCGGATGCCATGATCGCCCAAGGGCTTGTCTGATTTTTTCTGATTCAGCATAAAAGAGCAAACCGGCGGTGCATACCGCCGGTTTTTTTTATGCTCATTTCATGGTATATTCCGCAACAATCATGAATACGACATGCCTTTATACATCGGTTTCCGGAATCATCAGCGCGCCTCCTTCCAAAAGCTCAATGCAGCGGGCGGTGGCTTGCGCAATGCTCGCGGATGGTATCAGCTTAATCCGCAACCCCGCATTCTGCGATGATGCCAGAGCCGCAATGGGTATAGCTTCCGCTTTTGGAGCCGGCGCAGAACTGTCGAACGATTCAGTACAGATTTCAGGCAGTCCTCTTTTCAAAAACCGTACTACAATGAGCGAAAATGCTGGCTCCTTAGAAGTATCGTGCGGCGAATCAGGTCTCTCGATGCGGATGTTCGCACCGATTTCCGCATTGCTGTCCCGGCCCGTGCGCCTGGTTGCTCATGGCTCGCTCACGAGACGATCGATGGTCATGGTGCAAGAAGCCTTGAATGCCATGGGCGTCAGTTGTGACAGCGCAGACGGATTGCCGCCGCTCACTGTCAAAGGTCCGCTCCTCCCTGGAATTTACCATATCGACGCGGGGGCCAGTTCGCAGTTTCTTACAGGACTTTTGATGGCTCTGCCGCTGCTGGCCGGTGACTCGGTCCTGCGGGTATCCAACCCTGTCAGTACAGGATATCTCGACCTCACCGTGGCAACCATGGGGCTCTTTTCAGTAAAAGTAGAACATATAAATAATTATAGCCATTTCGAAATTGCTGGCGGTCAGCGCTATTTACCCGCGACCATGTCTGTTGAAGGGGATTGGAGCGGTGCTGCGTTTCTGCTTGCGGCCGCCGCGCTTGGCGCCAAGGAACGGCCACTGAGAATAAAAAACCTTCAGCCTGACTCATGCCAGCCTGACCGGGCAATTCTGGCTGTTCTGGATGCAGTTGGGGCTGATGTCGTTGCCGAGCCGAATGCTGTTTCGGTCAGATCGAACGATCTTCGGCCCTTTGACTTTGACGCTGCCGACTGTCCTGATTTGTTTCCGCCTCTTGCGGTTCTGGCAGCCGCCTGCCATGGCACTTCACGGATACACGGAACACGAAGGCTTGCAGGCAAGGAAAGCAATCGGGCGCTTACCATTCAGGATACACTTGGCACCCTTGGCGCCAGGATTCACCTAGAAGACGATGACATGATCATAGAAGGCAGCCGCCTCCACGGCGGCGCTGTTGATGCTCATCAGGATCATCGCATAGCGATGATGGCCGCCGTCGCGTCACTCGCGGCAGGCGAGCCGGTCATCATTATGGGCAGTGAATGTGTCGCTAAATCCTGGCCCGGATTTTTTACCGATTTTGCTTCAATCAGCGATATTTGAGCGAAGCGTATCGAGAAATTTCTTCATTTCTTCGTAATCCCGCTGGCGGATGATGTGTGTCAAATACGCCAGCTGGGAATTGATCAATTCGAGTTGGCGGATTGTATATTGATTGAACATGATTTCAGTCAAAAGGCGATCATCCTCGGCAAGCAAACCTTTGGCGATTGCCATGTGCCGCTTGAAATTGGTGCCGGGTGCTTCCTGTTTTTTCATGCAGGCGGCAAAAACCATGCTGGAAGCAAAAGGAGTTGAGAGAGAATATGCGACCATCCGGTCATGCTCCTCAAAGCTGTAATCAAAAATCTTGATGCCCAGACGCTGATAGAATTCTCGGAAAAAGCGCTTGCCCGCTTCACAGGATTCAGAAATGATGACTGCGCTTTCATCGTGCAGATCACGGATATTCGCCAGTGTGGGGCCGAACATGGGATGGCTTGAAACAAAAGGCCGATTGAGCGCTTTATAGTAGTCCGCAAGACCATTCTTGACCGACGCAATATCGGCAATGATGCAGGATTCAGGCAGGTGCGGCAGAACTTCCCGATACGCTTCCACGGTATTGCCAAGTGCGACGCAATTGATAAAGAGATCCGGCTTGACCGCATCAAGCTCATTCAAATCGAGGATTCTGTGTACTTTGATGAAATACTTCATCCGCAAGGGATCTTTGTCATGAACCCAGACTTCGTGATTCCAGCACAGCTCTTCCGTGAGCCAGGCTCCCATTCTTCCAGTACCGACAATGAAAATTTTCATGGCGTCCCTCATTCTACCCGCGTTTCATCATAACAGCCGAGGATCCTGAAATCCTGCGCTTCCCGTGATACAGCGGCAATCGCCGCTGCGACGCGTTCTTCTTCAAGCGAACCTTCAAAATCGATAAAAATGGCGTATTTGCCAGGTTTGTCAGGGACCGATTCGATGCGGGTCAGATTGATTGCCGCATCTGCGAACACTCGCAGAATACTGAACAGCGAACCCGCTTTGTCGCCGGCAGTAAAGACAGCTGAGCATTTCGATCCCTTGTTCTGCAATGCTCCGGTTGAAAGCACAAAGAATCTTGTTCGATTGTGTTCAGCATCTTGAATGTCTTCTTTTATAATATCAAGTCCGTAAAGATCGGCGGCGAACCGGCTCGCGATAGCAGCAACTCCCTTGGGTCTCGTTTCAGCGATGGCTTTCGCGGCTCCCGCGGTGTCATAGAACGAAACCGGATCGAGGTGGTTCCGGGTGAGGAAGTTGCGGCATTGGGCCAGCGCCTGTGAGTGAGACCAGACCGTTCGCAGTTCGCGGTGGTCAGTGCCGGGCGGACAGACCAGACAATGCCTGACCGGCATATCGATGGCGGCGACAATTTTAAGATTCGTATAGATCAGGATCGAATTGACCGGTCCCACAAGCCCTCCAAGGGTGTTTTCTACCGGTACGATACCGAAGTCGAAATTTCCCGCTTCCACA
>CAZZJJ010000060.1:0-7806 GCA_964654405.1 uncultured Treponemataceae bacterium | reverse complement strand
GGCTTTGGCGATCGCCGAAAGGCCATGCTCGAAGATATCGCCATCCTGACCGGCGGCGAGGTCATTTCTGAAGAGCTCGGTCTCAAACTGGAAAACACCGCGCTCTCCCAGCTTGGAACCGCCAAGACTGTCAAGGTTGACAAGGACAACACCACCATCATCAATGGCGGCGGCAAGCAGAAAGACATTCAGGACCGCATTGCTCAGATCAAGAAGCAGATTGAGGAAACCACATCCGATTATGACCGTGAAAAGCTCCAGGAGCGCCTTGCCAAACTCGCTGGCGGTGTCGCTGTCATCAATGTCGGTGCGGCCACTGAAGTTGAAATGAAAGAGAAAAAGCACCGGGTGGAAGACGCACTCTCCGCTACCCGTGCGGCTATCGAAGAAGGTATTGTCCCTGGAGGCGGAATCGCCCTCATCCAGGCGGCTATTGCCCTCGAGAAAGCCAACACTGCTAAACTCACTGACGATGAGAAAGTCGGTTACAAGATCGTCAAGCGCGCTCTTGAAGAGCCAATCCGCCAGATCGCGGAAAATGGCGGTGTCGATGGTTCCATCATCGCCGACAAGGCAAAATCCTCCAAGAAGGGCATCGGCTTCGATGCTGCCAGGATGGAATGGGTCGATATGGTGAAAGCTGGTATCATCGATCCGGCCAAGGTCACCCGCTCCGCGCTTCAGAACGCTGCTTCCGTCGCGGCGCTCCTGCTCACAACCGAATGTGCCATCACCGATCTGCCTGAAAAAGAAAAACCCGCTATGCCCGCTGGCGGCGGAATGGGCGGAATGGGCGGCATGGATTACTGATTTCTGCCTGTCAGAATCGAACCTGCTAAAATTGAATTTGAAGGCGCTTCCCTTTCGGAAGCGCCTTTTTTTATTTCGCACAACGCGGCTCCGGGCTGCAAAAGCATGCAATCCTGCAAAATTCGACCGAAAAATGCGCATTAAAAGCACGCAAAGTCAATAAAACGGCCATAAAATTCATAATTTAGTTTGCGTTATTGGTTTTTAGGATGTAAAATCAAAAAATCAGGCTTTTTCAGAAGAAAGGAGGAATTTTTTCATGGAACAGCTGCATTTTGGCATCCTGTCGATCATCCCACCGTTATTGACGATCATTCTTGCCGTAACAACCAAGGACGTCGTCATTTCATTGTTCCTGGGAGCGCTATCCGGCACCTTGATTGCGGTTGGCGGTAATCCCTACTTCGGGCTTATCAATCTAGCGGATCGAATCGCCGACACCCTGGCTGATGGATGGAACATCCGAGTCCTGCTGTTTACCATCATTCTGGGGCTCCTGGTAGGCATGCTCGCAAAATCAGGCGCGGCTTATTCGCTGGGCTCGTGGGCGGGGAAAAAGATCAAGTCCCGCACCGGCGCTCTGATTTTCACCTGGCTTTTTGGAATCATCATCTTTTTCGATGATTATTTTAATTCATTGACCATCGGTACCTGCATGAAGCCGCTTTGCGATGCAAAGAAAATTTCACGCGCCAAGCTCGCGTACATTCTGGATTCGACAGCTGCCCCGGTCTGCATTATTGCACCCATATCAGGCTGGGTTGCCTTTGTCATCGGTACTTACAAGGCAATGCCCGAATGGCAGGGGCTGGGGGTCGGTGAACTGGTGTTCTTCCTTAAAACCATCCCATTCAATCTGTATGCTATATTCGCCATTTTTATGGTTCTATTCATTACCATCACCTATAAGGATTTCGGCCCGATGGCCAGATCCGAGGCGCGGGCGCTGAAAGGAATCGGCCTGTTTGACGAGGAAAAATATGGCACCGTCGTAAGCCAGGTTGAAAGCAAAGTCCACACGAATAACGCGAAACCCTTTGACTTCCTGGTTCCGATATTCGCTGTCATTTTCATAGCGCTGTTCTTTTTCCCGATGACGACCTGGATGGGCGCTGTGGATGGTGAAAACATCAAGAATATCGGTGAGGCGATGGCCGCGATCCCGCTGGGACAGGCATTCAATGATACGGACTCTTCAAAAGCTTTGATGTACGCTCTTATTTTTGCTACTGTTTTTGGCTATATCTATTTCATCCTGCGAAAACTGCTCAATCTCAAAGCGGCCGGCGAAGCGATGCTCGATGGCTTCAGAGCCATGGTTCCGGCAGCCATGATCCTGACCCTGGCATGGACACTCGGCGGCGTCATCAAATCCAGCCCTGGTGACGGCGGTGTCGGACTCGGAAGCTACCTCTCAGAAGTAGTCGTCAATGGCAATTTCCCGATCCAGTTCTTCCCCCTTGTCGTCTTCATACTGTCATGTATCATCTCGTTCGCAAGCGGAACAAGCTGGGGTACGATGGGAATCATGGTTCCTGTTTCGCTTCCCATTATTGTCCAGCTCGCTAAGATGGCGAACATGACGCCGGATCAGACTGTCAACGCGGTTGCACTGACAATCGGCGTTGTGCTCGGCGGCTCGGTATTCGGGGATCACTGCTCGCCGATTTCCGATACGACGATTCTTTCATCCACAGGAGCAAGCGTACCCCACCTGGAGCATGTTGCGACGCAGCTGCCGTATGCCGTTTTTGTTGCCGCATGCGCCATGGTTGGAACGGTTGTCGGCGGCTTTACCTGGAGTGCTCTTGCTTCAATTATAGCGACTGCGATTCCCTTTGTTGCGGGAACCTTCCTTCTGCCGAAATGGTTTGGACCAAAGCACTACGGGCTTGAGTAAGATTTATGTGATTCATTTTCAGGTTTGCATTGAAACCGGCTCCGCTCAGGGGGCCGGTTTTTTTTCTATATATGGCGAGGTCATCGCCTGCAGCATTGCCCCGTACCCAAGGTTGAAACTGACTGTATCGCCAATTTTCAAGGGCTGGTGGGCATGGGTTGCATCCAGAATCATGTGGTCGCTCGATGCGCCGAGAATGGTTACGCCTTTATCGAGGCAGGTTAGATTTTCAACCAGGACATCCTGGCGGCCTATGTTCACGATCGCCCGGCGGATTAGGCCGCGATCCTCAAAAACCGGGCAGCCGCCGAAACCATCCTGTCCCCGCTCTCCGATAGGCACAGAGGGTTTATCAGCAATTTCGATTACTTCAGCATGAAGCACAAAAGCGTCCTGACGGGTGCCCGGCCATGGAGTCCTGTGTATTGACTCGGTGCCCTGTAAAATCGCTTCTCCTATCCGGAGCATGTTGACGCCTGCGGGCAGTTTTCCACTGGCCATGAGCGGCAAGGTACTCGTATTGCCGCCGGAAATATATTTCAACTTAACACCAAATTCCTGTTCGATCTGGCGGGCGAGTTGAACGAGGAGGCCCAGGTTGGCTTCGGAAGGTATAACCCCGCCATAGCAGGAAAGATTGGTGCCCAGGCCGACAAGCTCCACCCCATCGAGATCGGCAATCTTCCGTGCAGTCTCAGAAACCCGATCTGGCCACAAACCTTCGCGGAGATCCCCGGTATCGACCATCAAGATGACACCATGCCTTTTTCTCATGGCGCGTGCTTCAGCCGCGAGCGCTCTTATTGTGTCAATTTCCGAATTGAGACTCATGTCGAAGGCTTCGACAATCGACCTGGCTTCCGATATGTGCGGAAGCCTCAGCATCAGAAAAGGCACGTCGATACCGGCTTCACGCAAGCGTGAAATATTGGCCAGGCGTGACTCGCCGATACCGAAAACGCCTCCCGAAAGCATAGCGCGGGCAACTTCAGGCATGCCGCAGCATCCCTTGGTAACACCCCAGACTTCCACACCGAAAGAACCGCAGAAATCGACAATCGCTTGAGCGTTCGACGCTATGATATCCAATCGTATTTCGAGATATGGCGCACCCATGACTGCCCTTCATAAAAAGAATGGCTGGCGCATTTCTCTCGGATTCACGCCAACCGTTTCAGTCTATCCGCGCCATGACGCGCCGTCAATCAAAAATTAATCCGCTCAGACAGCTTCAGCCGCTTCCGATTTTTCGAACTGGCTGTTGTACAGCTCGGCGTAGAAACCGCCCTTTTCAAGCAGGCTTTCATGCGTTCCCTGCTCGACAATGTCACCATGATTCATGACCAGAATCCAGTCAGCATCTCTGATTGTTGACAGCCGGTGCGCAATAATAAAACTGGTGCGGCCTTTCATCAAATTGTTCATGGCTTTTTGGATGAGCACTTCAGTATGGGTATCGACTGAGCTCGTTGCCTCGTCGAGAATGAGCATGGATGGATTGGCGAGAATGGCGCGTGCAATTGTCAGAAGCTGTTTCTGCCCTTGTGAAATGTTGGTAGTCTCTTCATTGAGTTCAGTTTTGTACCCGTCCGGGAAGGCGCGGATAAAGTGGTCAGCATGCGCAGCTTTCGCGGCTTCGAACACTTCCTCTTCTGCTGCTTCCAGCCGGCCGTATCTGATATTGTCCAGAATGGTGCCGTTGAAAAGCCAGGTATCCTGAAGAACCATGCCGAAAAGTTTGCGCAGACCAGCGCGACGGTATTCCCTAATATCATGGCCGTCGATCAGAATCGCCCCGCTGTTGACATCATAGAAGCGCATTAAAAGCTTGACCATGGTGGTTTTTCCCGCCCCCGTCGGCCCTACAATCGCCACGCGCTGTCCCGGTTTGATGTCCGCCGAGAAATCATTGATGATGATTTTTTCTGGCGAATACCCGAAATGGACATTCCTGAATTCGACATGCCCCTTGATACCGCTCGGCACCAGGGCATTTTCCTGCTCTGGCAATTCTTCGGCTTCCTCCAGGAATTCAAACACCCGTTCCGCCGAGGCCGCTGTCTGCTGAAGCACATTCGAAATATTGGCAATCTGCGATATGGGCTGGGTAAATGACCGAACATATTGGATAAAAGCCTGGATATCTCCCAGAGAAACCAGTTTTTTAACCGCGAGATACCCTCCCATGATGGTAACGCCGACATAGCCGAGGTTGCCCACAAAGTTCATCATCGGCATCATGATAGAAGAAAGAAACTGGCTCTTCCACGCGGTATTGTACAACGTACCGTTGAGTTCATCGAATTTTCTGATATTCTTTTCTTCGCCGTTAAAAGCTTTTACCACGGCATGGCTTCCGAACATTTCTTCGATATGCCCGTTGACATGGCCTAGATACACCTGCTGTTCCTTAAAATATTTCTGGGACCGCGAAACGATAAACCTGATGATAAAAAGCGAAAGAGGCAGAATGAGCATGGCAACCAGCGTCATCTGCCAGCTGATGGAGAGCATCATGACAAGGACGCCCAGGACGGTAACGACGGAGGTTATCATCTGTGAAAGGCTCTGGCTGAGTGTTTGGTTGACAGTATCAACATCGTTGGTCATGCGGGAAAGCACTTCGCCATGGTTGGTGCCGTCGAAATATCGAAGCGGCATGCGGTTTATTTTTGAGAGTATTTCTTCTCTGAACCGATAGGTGATCTTGACCGAAACGCCAGACATGATCCAGCCTTGGATGTAGCCAAAGAGCGCGCTTGTCCCGTAAAGGATAAGCACGGTCAGCAGAATACCGCCGATATAGCTAAAATCGATGCCAGTGCCGGAGCCGGCGATTGTCTGCATGACGCCTTCGAACAGCTTGGTTGTGGCTTTGCCGAGAATTTTCGGTCCGACAATAGAAAATACCGTTGAGCCAACCGCGAAAATCAGAACCACCAGGATTGAAAGCTTGTAGGGGCCGAGGTAGGCGATGAGCTTTTTCATCGTGCCCTTGAAATTTCGCGCTTTTTCGCCTTTCATCATGGCTTGCGGACCGCCTCTGCCGAACGCAGCGCCTGGCCGCATACCGCCTGGCCGCATCGCGTTTCCCGGTGCCATGCCGCCTGCCGGCATCCCTGTATCTTTTTGTGTATCTTTCTGTGCGCTCATGCGAGTTCCTCCTGCTTCAGCTGTGAAAGCGCGATATCGCGGTAGACTTCACAGGTTTCCATAAGCTGCCGATGTGTTCCAATACCCACCATTCGGCCTTCATCAAGAACGATTATCTGATCCGCGTGCTTGATGGTTGCGACACGCTGGGTTACCAGCAAGACGGTGCTGTCTTTGACACGTGATTTTAAAGCTTGCCGAAGTTTCATATCGGTTTTGAAATCGAGTGCGGAAAAACTGTCGTCAAAAATGTAGATAGGTGCGTTTTTTACCAGCGCACGGGCAATGGTAAGCCGCTGGCGCTGGCCGCCTGACACATTGATGCCGCCCTGCGAAATTTCAGCTTGACTGCCTTCCGGCTTTGCGTTGACAAACTCGGACGCCTGGGCAATAGCAAGGGCTGTCTGAATTTCCTCGGGCGTCGCGTCTTCTTTCGCATAGAGCAGATTGCTTTCGATTGTGCCCGAGAATAGCGAGCCTTTCTGCGGGACAAAACCGATCTTATCTCTGAGCTCTTTCTGGCTGACCCTGCGGACATCAATGCCATCAACTTCGATTGAACCTTCAGAAACATCATAAAAACGAGGGATGAGGCTGACAAGGGTAGATTTGCCCGCGCCTGTCGTGCCAAGAATCGCCGTTGTCTGGCCTGGTCTGGCATCAAAGGAAATCTGGTGCAGGACATCTTCCGAAGAGCCCGGATATCGAAATGTCACATTTTTAAAACTGATGGTCCCCGTGAACGGCTCAGGAAAATGCAGGGGCTTTTCCGGATCTTTAATCTGCGGTTCTTCCGCAAGGACATCCGCGATTCTATCGGCTGAAACCGAAGCTCGCGGAAGAATAATGAACATCATCGACAGCATGATGAAAGCGAAGAAAATCTGCATGGAATACTGCATGAATGCCATCATGTCACCAATTCGAATTTGCGAGCTGGCAACCTCATGGGCGCCTGTCCAGATAATCAGAAGCGATACAAGGTTCATAATCAGCATCATCAGCGGCATGAGAACAACCATGACCCTGGTGACGAACAGCATGGTGCCAGTAAGGTCGCGATTCGCTTTTTCGAATCGCTTTTCCTCATAGCCCTGCATGGTAAAAGCCCGGATAACCATCATGCCGGAGAGATTTTCTCTGACAATCAGGTTCAAACGGTCGATGAGTTTCTGGATGCTCTTGAACTTTGGAATGGCAATCTTGAAAACGGTGCCGATAAGCACCAGGAGGACGCCGACAGCCAGGGCTATAATCCACCACATGGTGGAAGCTTTGGCAGTCGCCCTAATAACGCCGCCGATACCGATGATCGGGGCGTAGAAAATCATGCGGAGCCCCATGATAACGACCATCTGTATCTGCGTTATGTCATTGGTAGATCGAGTTATCAGCGAAGCAGTCGAAAAACGGTCCAGTTCGGAGAAGGAAAAATTCTCGACTTTTCTGAATACGTCACCCCGAAGGTCGCGGGCGAGGCCGGCTGCTGTCCGTGCGCCGAGGAAACCGACGAGGATGGTTGCCGTCACCGATAACAGGGTAAGCAGGATCATCAGAGCCCCTGTTTTCAATATGTAGGAGTTCTGCAGAGCGCCGATATTCGCACCGAGCGCTTCATATTCGGCCCGGACCGCGCGAATTCCCATCTGCTCCCGGAGCATGGGATCCAGCGTTTCGAATTTGCCCCGTATCGATGCAAGAACAGAAGCTTTTTGAGATTCGGGCAGCATTTTCAGAACCCCGAAGAGGTCGGTTCCGGGCGGCAGTTTGGACATGTCAAACGGCATGCCTTGCGTCATGGTCTTTGCTTTTTCAGGATCAGCTGCAGCCTGTTCAATCGTCGACACGAGCGATAGCGGCACTGAAAGGACTGTGTTCAGCTTTGCCCGCGTCTCTGTCGATACCGTTTTCAGGGCAAAAAGCGGCTCGCCTTTGGCGCCCGG
>CAZZJJ010000059.1:0-7855 GCA_964654405.1 uncultured Treponemataceae bacterium | reverse complement strand
GGACAATACCGTTGGCATCGATATCGAAAGTAACTTCAATCTGCGGTACGCCGCGAGGCGCCGGCGGAATGCCGACCAGGTCAAACCGGCCCAAGGTTCTGTTCTGGCTGGCCATCTCGCGTTCACCCTGCAGAACATGGATGGAAACCGCGGTCTGTCCGTCAGCAGCTGTTGAGAAAATCTGGCTCTTGCGGCATGGAATAGTTGTGTTTCGCGGGATAAGCCTGGTAAAGACACCGCCCAGGGTTTCGATTCCCAGGGAAAGCGGCGTAACGTCAAGCAGAAGAACGTCCTTCACTTCGCCGCCCAGGATACCGCCCTGGATGGCCGCGCCAACCGCGACAGCTTCATCCGGATTGACACCCTTGCTCGGCTCTTTGCCGAAAATTTCCTTAACAACCTGCTGAACTTTCGGAATTCGGGTTGAACCGCCAACCAGAATCACTTCATCGACTTTATCAGCTGTGATGCCGGCATCTGCCAGGGCCTTATAGCAGGGTTCCTTGGTGCGCTCGAACAGGTCAGCCATCATCTGCTCAAAGCGGGCACGGGTGATGGTTTTCTGCAGATGCTTCGGACCTGTCGCGTCAGCGGTGATAAACGGCAGATTGATTTCAGTCTGCTGCATGTTGGAAAGTTCAATTTTAGCTTTTTCCGAAGCCTCGCGAAGCCGCTGCAGCGCCATTCTGTCTTTTGAAAGATCGATGCCGGTGTCGTTTTTAAACTCATCAACCAGCCACTGCATCAGCTTGCGGTCAAAGTCATCACCGCCAAGGTGTGTATCGCCGTTGGTGGACTTGACTTCAAAAACGCCGTCGCCCAGCTCGAGAATGGAAATATCGAAAGTGCCGCCGCCAAGGTCGTACACCGCGATGGTCTTCTCTTTCTTCTGATCCTTGTTGAAGCCGTAAGCAAGGCTGGCTGCCGTCGGCTCGTTGATAATGCGCTTGACTTCCAGCCCGGCGATCTTGCCGGCATCCTTGGTAGCCTGGCGCTGAGCGTCATTAAAATATGCCGGAACGGTGATAACAGCTTCCGTAACCGGCTCGCCGAGATAATCCTCGGCGGTTTTTTTCATTTTCTGCAGAATGAAGGCGCTGATTTCCTGCGGACTGTACATCTTTCCGGAAATGTCAATACGGACATCATTGCCGTTATCCACAACCTTGTAGGGAACCATTTTGATTTCAGACTGGACTTCGGAATATTTCCGGCCCATGAATCGCTTGATGGAAAAGACCGTGTTTTCAGCGTTGGTGATCATCTGGTTCTTAGCGGGCTGGCCGACAACCCGTTCACCTTTGGCGGTAAATCCGACAATTGAGGGAGTTGTCCGCTGTCCTTCAGAGTTAGCGATAACCAGCGGTTCACCGCCTTCCATGACCGCTACACACGAGTTTGTTGTTCCAAGGTCGATTCCAATAATTCTACCCATCTTATATGCTCCTTAAAATATCTACAGTTTCAAGCCTGGCTTGCAGAAGTGTCAGGCGTTTGTGCTTCGCTTTCCGGTGTTTCGGCTTCCGCGGAAGCCGCCTCCGGCTGCTGCTTGGGCGCAGGCATTTTTACACTTACCTTTGCCGTTCTCAGAATCCGGTCATGAAGCTCATAGCCGGGAAGGTACTCTTCAGCGACTACAGCTTCTTCCACATCAGCCGGCTCCGCGAAAAGCGCTTCATGACGATTCGGATCAAAGAGCGTTCCCTTCGATTCGAATCTCCTTAAAGAATACTTATTTTCAAGCATCTGCGACAACTGCCGGCGGATAAGAAGAACACCGTCATGCAGATGTTCATAGTTTTTCCCGGCTTCAGCGCTCGCGATGCTTCGGTCGAAATCATCCAGAACCGGAATGAGATCATTAAGCAGTGAAGTAATCCCGTATTTCTGCGCGTCTTCCTTTTCGCGTATCATCCGCTTGCGGAAATTTACTTCTTCAGCGAGCTTTCGCAAAAACTTGTCGTTGGCTTCTTCCAATTGATTGCGCACTTCGGCCAATTCCGCTTTTGTCTTTTCAAGTTCCTGTCTTACGGCAGCCAGGCCATTGTCAGCGGCAGACTGAGCGGCTCCGGCTTCACCAGCTGTTTGCTGCGCTTGAGCAGGCGCGCTCTCCCCTACTGTCATGGCAGTCCCCGACTCCGGGCTGGACGCCGCTGATTGCGTGTCCGCGTGTTCAGGATGCAGGGATTCATGTTTGTGCTTGGACATATTCCTACCTTGAGAAGTTTGATGATTTGTTCTATCCAGAGAATAAAATAATCAGACTGTGCGGAACCGTCAATATTTTAAAGCCGACAACCCGTTTTTTTCGATTGATTCTTTTGATAAAACGTTGAAAATCATTGAAAAAGCACGTAAAGACAAGTAAAAATCGCCCAAACTCCCATCGCCAGCGCCCAATTTTCCCATTCGATTCATATTGACTTTACCGATTAGTAGCTTACATTTAATACAGAAGGAGCGTGAATGCAGGCACAACGACCGGTCCTGGTTACCGAACAAAGGCAGAAACTCAATCCCAGGATGCTACAATCGATTAAAATTCTCGCTCTCCCCGTCGCGGAACTTACCGAGGCAATACAAGCTGAATTGGAAGCTAATCCCGCGCTGGAAATTCTGGACGACAAAAGCGAGCTTTCACTTGAAGCAGTTTCCGAAACCAGAAGCGAGGCTGAAACCGAAGACTACTCAGATGACAGCTACGACACCGAATATGAACCCCTGAGCGGTCAGGAAGATTCCAAACGCAAGTTTCTGGAAGGCGCGATAGCTCTGCCCGAGACATTGCAGGAACACCTGCTCAGCCAATTCCATATTCTTCCCTTGGATGAAAAGGACAAGGAGCTGGGCGACCGCCTTATCCAGAACCTCGATGAAAACGGCTTCCATATCACCGATCCCTTTGCGCTGTGTCCAACCTGTCCGGCAGAAGATGTCCGGAAGGTCATGCAGATTATCCAGCGGCTTGACCCATCTGGAACCTGTACATCAAACTACCAGGAAAGCCTCGCGGTTCAAGCCGAGCTGGATCCTGAAGCCCCGCCTCTTGCTGTAGAAATCCTTAAAAATCATTTTGCCGATCTGGAAAAGGGCAGGCATGGAGAAATCAGGAAAGCTCTGGGACTGAAACCACGGCAGTTTGATGCGATTCTGGACTATGTGCGGACCCTGTCTCCCTTCCCGGGCCGGGTGTTTTCAGCCGATAAGACTCGATATGTGGTGCCGGATCTGGCCATTAGAATAGAAGATAACGAATTTGTCATCGAACTGAACGACGAAATCATCCCGGTGCTTGGTATAAATCCTTTTATCAACGAACTATCCGCTGCCAAAGACCAGAAAAAGGAGACTTTGGTTTTTGCCAAAAAAAGCGTTGAACAGGCAAATTTCTTTATCGGGGCGATCCAGCAGCGCAATTCGACCTTGATAAAGGTGGCAAAAGCGATAGCCAGGCTCCAGACAAGGTTTTTCCTGGAAGGTCCCAAGGCAATGCAGCCGCTGACGCTCCGCGATGTTGCCGAAATGGTGGGTGTGCATGAGACAACCATTTCCAGAATCGTAAACGGGAAATATGTGCAGACCGAATGGGGCATTTTTGAACTGAAGCGATTTTTTACCAACGCCGTAGCCAGCCAATCGCCGGACGGCGAGGTTCATTCAAAGGAAAGCATCAAACAGCTCATCCGGGAAATCCTGGAAGCGAGCGATACCAAACTTTCCGACCGTGAAATCATGGAAACCCTTGCCCGGCGAGGCATTACCATTGCCCGCAGGACAGTGGCGAAATATCGCGGAGAATTGGACAATGATCCGTCCTTTTCCCCGCGGAAACGTTAGTCAGCGCCTGACGGCGCAGCACAAAGGAGGTGCACATGAATATCGACGTCCGCTCCGTGCATTTCGATCTGAGCGAAGAAAGCAAGCGGTACCTTAACACCAAAATTGAAAGGATCGGGTACGCGAAGGACATGATCGTCGATCTTTTGTTCGTGTTTACCAAGGACGCCAAGCACTATGTCCTGGAGGTAACTGCAAATTTCCGCTGGGGATTGCAGGCACACATCAAAGAAACAGCCTTCGAGGTCAATCCCGGTATTGACGTCCTCATTGACAAACTCGAACAGAAAATTGTCAAAGAAAAAGGGAAGATCCAGGAAAAGAAGTAAAATCAGCAAAGGGCCGGCGGGCAAACCGGCCCTTTGCATGAACTTCTTCTGCCTGCGTTATCAGCTCATTTACCATAAACCGAGTTCATAGTACAATTGAAACCGTGATAGAAAATCAGCCGAAAGTATTTACCGTCCTTGATCTGATCGATCTGGACCTGAAAGAGCAGAATGCTCTCAATCTGCGCTGCATTGCTGGCCGCTCGGGACTCAGCAGGGCGATAACGGTTCCGGACCTCAACCGTCCAGGACTGGCGCTCGCAGGCTTTTTCGAATCCTTTGCCTGGGAACGACTGCAGATTTTCGGCAGAGGCGAATACGCATACCTCAGTATGCTACAATCCCAGAATTCATTTGATTCAATCAAAAAGCTTTTTACCTATAAACTACCCTGCTGCATTTTCGCCAGCTCCCTCCAGCCCGGAGAAACCTTTATGGCTGAGGCTGAAAGGGCAGGCTGCCCCATTTTGGTCACCGACCTCAATTCAAGTGAATTTTCAGGCCGTGTCATCAGGGTGCTCTACGACATTTTTGCACCCAAGACAACAATGCACGGCGTCCTTGTGGAGGTATTCGGGATTGGAATCCTGCTCACGGGCGACTCAGGGGTTGGGAAAAGCGAAACCGCGCTGGAACTGATCGAGCGGGGACACCGGCTGGTAGCGGATGATGTCGTGGAAGTCCGCTGTGTCAACGGCTCCATTCTGATGGGACAGGGCGCCAACAAGGTTATCGGTCACCACATGGAAATCCGGGGCTTGGGCATCATCAATATCACGCATCTGTTCGGCGTCGGCGCAATCAGAGACAAAAAACAGATTCAGCTCGTCTGCCAGCTGGAAGACTGGGATCCGAATAAAACCTATGACCGGATCGGCATGGATGAACTGACTGCCGAGATACTGGGCGTCAAGGTGCCGAAACTGGAGATACCGGTAAAGCCGGGCCGGAACATCCCGGTCATCATAGAAACCGCCTCGATGAATGAGCGGCTCAAGAAAATGGGCTATCATTCCGCGAAAGAATTCAATCAGAACATCATGCGCTGGCTTGAAAGCGAAAACGCAAGGGCCTTATACTTCTCCCGCGACGACTATTAACAACCGGAGTGCAGAATGATAGAACTTGAGACGACCATAAAAAACAGGGCCGGCATCCACGCCAGACCATCTGCGATGATAGCGCAGACAGCTGTCAAGTTTACATCCCGTGTTTTCCTTGAAAAGGGCGGCAACCGCATCAACGCAAAGTCTATCATGGGCATTATCACGCTGGCGGCCAGTTTTGGTTCTGTCATTAAAATCATCGCCGAGGGTCCGGATGAGCAAGCTGCCGCTGAAGCTATCAAAGCGCTGTTCGATTCCGGCTTTAATGAGGAGCTGGGCTGAAATCAGCATGAAAAACAGCTCAATTGCATTTTTTTAGTGAATTTTTTGTTCTTCCTCTTGTAAATATTCCCGAATCATGGATTATACTATACAGAAGGATAGTAGATTGCTTCCTGTCCGTTTGCACCCAAGGAATGTTGCCGATGAAAGAATTGACTGAACGACAGAAAGAAATACTCGATTTTCTCACTGAGTTTATCAATAAGAATTCTTATCCGCCGACTGTTCGAGAGACCGCAGCGGCATTTAATATATCCATCAAAGGCGCCTATGATCACATCAAGGCGCTGGAAAAAAAAGGTATCATCAAGCTCAAGGAAAACCGCTCCCGGGCAATCGAAGTAGTCGCGCGGCGAGAAATGAGCGATTCGGTTGTTGAAGTGCCGCTGGTCGGCAATGTGGCGGCAGGAAAACCTATTTTTGCGGAAGAAAACCAGGAGGGCATGGTTCGCGTTCCGAGCGACCTGATCCGGCGGGCTTCGCGGTGTTTTGCCCTGAAGGTTCGGGGTGACAGCATGATCGGCGCCGGCATCAACAGCGGCGATATCGCTATCATTGAACAGACACAGACAGCCGACAACGGCGAGATTGTCATCGCGCTCATCGACGATTCTGCAACCCTTAAACGTTTTTTCCGCGAAAACAACCGTGTAAAACTGCAGGCTGAAAATCCGGCATATCCTCCAATTTACACGCAGGACGTCAGAATTCTGGGCAAGCTGAAGGCGATTCTCAGGAGCTACTGAAAAGATGCCTGCCCAAGTCATTCTGCCATGCTACATCCTGGCAGGCCCGGAAACCGGAAAACGGAATAGCTTTATTCAGGAACTCCTGACCGCCGTCACCAAAACGGATGGAGCGGCGCCTGAAATCCACCGACTCTATGCAACCGACTCATCGGTAGAAAACCTAATCGGCCTTCTGCAGAATGGTTCACTTTTCGCCTCGCGGCGCTTTATCGAGTACCGCAGCACCGAGGCTGTAACCGCAAAAGCAGATATTGACGCTTTGGCTGCCTATCTCAAGTCCCCGGCTGATGATGCGATCCTTCTGCTCGTAACCGACACCTATGGACTTGTAAAACCCCTGGAATCCGCAGTCGGCGCAGCTGGCAAAAAAATATTCTGGGAAATGAGGGACAGCGAAAAGCCTGGATGGATCAGGCAGAAACTCGCAGAATATAAACTTTCAATCGAAAATGAAGCCATTGAAATAATGCTTGAGCTCGTAGAAAACGAAACTTCCGCCCTGGCTTCAGCCTGTGTCATGTTCGGTGCCTGCTTCCCCGCCGATACCCGTATCAGCGCGGACATGGCCGAGGCGGTTCTTTCGCGGTCACGAGAAGAAGACGCCTTCAGCCTTTTCGATCGGCTGACCGCCAGTGATTTGGAAACCTGCATCAGTGTGCTCGATACCGTGCTTTCGGAACGGAAAGGCGATGCGGCGCAGATTGTATCCGCCCTGGTTTGGAGTTTCAGAAAGCTGGAAAAACTCCACCGGCTGATTGAAAGCCGAATGACCCACGAAGAAGCGTTCAGACAGGAAAAAATCATGAGCAAGACCGCCCAGCGGCAATATCGGGCCGGCATGGAGCGATATTCCAGAGAAGACTGCGAACGGGTAGTCCGTGCCGCCTCCCAGACTGAAAGCGCCTTGCGCACAGGACTTTCCACAGCCTTTGCCCGCCCCCTCCTGCATCTGCTTGTCCACGCCATTCTGATTCGGAAAGGCAAGGGAGACATCTTGTCTGCCTGGAAGGAACAAGAGTACTATCAGGTCTATTGAAAGGAAACCCAATGTCAAGCAGTGTAAGGAAACTTGAGCTCGCCGGGCGCACATTTACCCTCGTAGGGACAGCCCATATTTCTCTTGAAAGCGTTGAGGAAGTCAAACAGATTATCACGGAAACGAAACCCGGGCATGTCTGCGTGGAAATAGACCAGAGCCGCTACACTGCCATGACGCAGGAATCCCGCTGGGAAAGCCTGGATATCATCAAAGTGCTCAAGGAAGGCAAAGGCTTTTTCCTGATGGCCAATCTGGCACTTTCAGGTTTCCAGAAACGAATGGGAGCGAATATCGGTGCAAAACCGGGCGAGGAAATGCTCGCTGCAGTGCAGGTGGCCGAAGAAGCCGGCATTCCTTGGTCCTGCGCGGACCGGGATGTTCAGGTGACACTCAAGCGTGCGTGGGCGCGGTCCAATCTGTGGAATCGCTCCAAACTCCTCGCAAGCCTTATTGGTTCAGCCTTCAGCAATGAAAAACTCAGCGAAAGCGAGATCGAGCACCTGAAAGAACAGA
>CAZZJJ010000058.1:0-7863 GCA_964654405.1 uncultured Treponemataceae bacterium | reverse complement strand
CTGCCTGAAGTCGACGAGCTGACTGTTGTGCGGCATTTTACCAGATTGAGCCAGAAGAATTATTCGATCGACACCCAGTATTATCCGCTTGGTTCATGCACCATGAAGTACAACCCGAAAGCGAACGAAGTTGCCGCGAGTTTTGCTGGCTGGAAGTTCGCGCATCCCCTGGCTGGCGACGTTTCTTCTCAAGGCGCTATCGAACTCATATACAAGCTTCAGGACAGTCTGGCGGAAATCGGCGGCTTTGAGGCTGCTTCTCTTCAGCCTGCAGCCGGAGCTCACGGTGAATTCTCCGGTGTTCTGATGATTCGCAATTATCTCCGCGACAAGGGGGAAACGAAGCGGGTCAAGATGCTGATTCCTGATTCCGCCCATGGAACGAATCCGGCGTCCTGCACCATGGCTGGTTTTATAACCCAAACGATTCCTTCAGACAAAAAAGGCAACATCGATATGAAGGCTTTAAAGGCCGCGCTCGACGATACAGTCGCTGGAATCATGATCACCAATCCCAATACCCTGGGGCTTTTTGAAACTAATATCGAAAAAATCGCACGGCTTGTCCACAGGGCTGGCGGTCTGGTATATGGCGATGGTGCCAATCTGAACGCGCTGACTGGTGTTTTCAAGCCGGGGCTTGCTGGTATCGATGTTATGCATTTCAACCTGCATAAGACATTCTCGACCCCGCATGGCGGCGGGGGTCCTGGCGCAGGGATGGTCGCGGCTGGCAAAGCGCTGGCACCCTATCTGCCCGGACCTGTTGCGGTCAGAAAGAGAGGGCGATATAGGCTCTCGATGCCTGAAAAAAGTATTGGACGAGTAAAGCTCTTCTACGGCAATTTTGGCGTTCTGGTACGCGCATACGCCTATATTCGAATGATGGGGCGGGACGGCCTGCGCCGTATCGCTGAAAACGCGGTGCTTAATGCCAACTATCTCAGGAAGAAACTGGAAGGCACCTATCCTCTGAAGTATACCCGGGGCTGTATGCACGAGTTTGTGGCGATGGGGGATATAGCACCTGGAATCCATACGCTCGACATTGCCAAGCGGCTCATCGATTATGGCTTCCATCCGCCAACCATTTATTTCCCGCTCATCGTGCCGGAAGCGCTCATGATTGAGCCGACCGAAACGGAAAACCGTGAAACACTCGATGCGTTTGCTGAGGCGATGCTGGCTATCGCCGAAGAAGCCAGAACAAGGCCGGAACTGTTGCATGCGGCCCCTGTAACGACCCCTGTCGGCAGGCTGGATGAGGTAGCGGCAGCCCGCTGTCCTGTCCTGTGCTACCGGGGTGATTGAAGATTCATTGAAAAGAACCACAATGCAAAAACAGCCTGGTCATTGCGCGGCCAGGCTTTTTTTATGGGCTATTGGGTTCGGAAGCTTGCAAAATTTTCCATACGGTATTAAAGTTTCTTATCATTGAGATATTAAGACAATAAAAAGTATGAGGAGGAAGTCTTGCCGCTTATCCCTTTCCTGCTAGCCTGGGCTCTTTCTGCTACCGCAATACCAGCGATTATGTTTTATTCACACAAGAAAGGGCTTTTTGACAAAGTCAATGATAGGAAAATTCATAACGGCAACATCCCAAGACTCGGCGGTGTCGGCATAGCATTTTCCTTCACGGCGACGATTGTTCTGCTGATTGTCTGGAGATATGGTGGAATCGATTCACTCAACGATCATTTTTCACTGCTTCCCATTGTTCTTTCAGGATCGGTGATTTTTCTGCTTGGTCTCATTGATGATTTAAAAGACATCCGAGCGCTCTATAAGTTTCTGGTTCAGCTTGCAGTCGGCATTTTTCTGATTGCCTACGGATTCAGATTCAAGATCATCATGGTCCCATGGGGAGACGGCACTTTTGAGCTGGGGGTGTTGTCCTATCCAATCACTTTGCTCTGGATAATCGGCATAACCAATGCGATCAATCTGATTGATGGCATTGACGGGCTAGCTGGAGGGCTCAGCTTTATCGCGGCATCTGTATTTGGCATTTTTTTCTGGGTAAATGGTTCGCTGGTTTCGGCGCAGATCTGCTTTACCCTGGCCGGAGCTATCCTGGGCTTTTTGATTTTCAATCTGCCGCCGGCTTCGATTTTCATGGGAGATTGCGGCAGTCTTTTTATCGGCTTCCTTCTTTCGTTATTGCCCCTCCTGGGTCAACACACAACCAGTGTTGAAATTGGACTTGTTTCAGCTTCAACGATTCTTGCCATCCCCATTTTTGATACCCTCATGGCCATCTACCGAAGAAGGAAAGCGAAGGTTTCCTTCTTTACCGCCGACAAGGGGCATTTGCATCATATTCTCATGAATTATAACAATTCAAACTGGAAGACTCTGGCGAGCATCTATGGAATTACAATTTCTCTTTCCGTAATTGCCCTCAGTTCACTGTATTCAAAGCCGATTACCAGTTTCAGCCTAAAAATTCTTGCTCTCATTGCGGTCTTTATCTTCTTTCTCGTTGTCAACAGAGAAAAATTGTTTATGCATAAAGCGGAGGGCGAACAATAGAGCTGCTTGCTTGACGTGCGGGAATCGATGCGATGATAAACCTTTGAGAAAGCTCTAGCCTTCCTGATTGCTTTTCTTATCTTCGGCCTTTGCATCCTTGGTATAGATAAATCGCTTGATTTTCTGGGTTGGCGTTTTTTCAAAAGGCTCAGCATGCAATTTTACCGAACGAATCCTGGAAAAGGCTGCCAGTTTATCATTTGCCTCTTTCTTTATTGTTTCAAGAAGCTTTTCCGCGGCTTTTTCTGCGCTCGAGAACGCCTGACTCATCGTATCAGCGACTGATTTTTCTGCATTCGAAAGAGCGTTCCCGACTCGCGACGCCAAGGCGCCGACTTCATCGGCTTCATCTTGCAGTCTTGACTGGAGATTTTCGAGTACTTCGCTTTTCAAGCAAATCAAGGCAGTAAGGCCCTTTTCATCTTCCAAAACCAAAGACTCCTGGACATAGGGAGACTGATTGATTACTGCTTCTATTTCTTCGGGATAGATATTTTCGCCGGAAGCGCCAAGAATCATGGTTTTTATTCTGCTTCGAACGAATAGCCTGCCTTTTTCATCGACATAACCCAGATCGCCGGTTTTGAACCAGCCATCTTCAGTGAAAGCTTCCTTGGTTCTAAGTTCGTCCTTGAAATAGCCTTTGAAAATGTTGGGACCCTTAGCCTGTATTTCTCCCTCGTGGGTGTCTGGCCTCGGATTCGCGATTCTGATTGCAACACCAGTAAGGGCGGGGCCGGTTGAACGAAGATGAGTATGCTGGGGGTTGCAGCCAGCCAGAAGCGGTGATGTCTCTGTTAAGCCATAGCCGATTGCGTAGGGAAACCCTGCCTTCTTTAAAAACTCCTCAACATCCGCGGCGAGCGGCGCGCCTCCGATGCCAAAAAATCGCAGCTGTCCGCCAAAGGTTTTTTTCAATTTCATGCCGGCAATTTTAATGATTAGCGGCTTGAAAAACCTGTTTTTATAGAGATGGATAGCTTCCATGGTGGGCTTGACGCTGGAGCGGTAGACTTTCTCTATGACGAGAGGAACGGAAAGCATGATTGTAGGGCGCACAAGCTGCAGTGCCGGAAGGAGGACAGTGGCCGCTGGCGGGCGGTCGAGATAGAAGATTTGTGATCCCGCGAGGAAGGGGATAATGAAGCCGATAGTGAATTCATAGGTATGAGCGAGCGGGAGAATGGACAGCAAGCGGTCATTCCTGTGCAGTATTATGATGGAACGGCATCCCAGCGCATTTGACAGGATGTTTCTGTGGCTTAGCATAACGCCTTTAGACAAACCGGTTGTACCCGATGTATAGACAATCATCAAAGTATCATCTGGTTCAGCTGCCGCGTCTTCAAATATAGCCAGAATCGCTTCGGATTCTTTTGAAAGTGCAGCCGGATCGAGCACCAGAGGGCTTTTTCTGATTTCGCCCTGTTTGATATCCAGCAGTGTTACGGGCAGTTCTATATCTTTGAGCCTGTTGAAAAGTTTATCAGAGCAGAAGACAGCTTTTGCCTCAGAATGAGTCAGAATGTTTTTAATTTGCTCGGGTGTAAAATCCGGAAGGATAGGGACAACAATCGCTCCGGCGCGGACAGCACCAAGATAGGCAATTCCCCAGTAGGGAGAACTTTCCGCGGCAATCGCGACTCTGTCCTGCCTGACTATCCCCAGAGCAAGCAAGCGGGCGGCGATAGTTTTTGTTCGAGTCCCAATTTCCCGGTATGAAAACTGCTCGCCGCCCGCCATGCAAAGAGCTGGGCGATCGCCATACAAAGCGGTGCTTTTCTGTATCATCTCAACAAGTGTCATTTGTTTAAGTTCATACATGGCATTGACTCCTCAAGCACCATAGAATACTCCTTCAGCTGCAATTGCGCCAGCTCTTTTTGCATTTTCACTTTAATGAAATGACCGAAACCATTCCGAGCGAACCGCATCCGAGCAGACAGGCGCCACGCACGGATACGATGCTCCTGGCTTGCAGTATGCCGGCGGTATCAATAGCGTCGGGAACGAGATACTTGATCCCAATCGGCAACTCATCGGTGTCCAAATTCAGAAATGAGACTCTCTGAGCACCCAGCACCGCTAAATGGCCTTGCGTCATTGCAAGGGACTTGGCATTCGCTGCTTCGGCTGGCAGCGTGAATGTCGAATCGATATGATAGCTCTGATCAGATGCCAGCTTTCGGTAAAACTGCACAAGATTTCCGTTCGATATGCAGGCAAATCCATCATGATTTATCAGAGCCTGCAAGCTTTGCGGCTTTACCGGCCCGGGGCCATTGGCAGGCTTTTCTATTGTTTGATCCAGCATGAGATTTCCTTGGACATCCTTCAGCACATAAATTCTCGATGCTTCGCTGGCGGTAGCAATGATTGAGCCTTCTGTCGTTATAGCGATATCCTGCATCGAGAGCGATGTATTTTCATTGATACGGCTGAATTGATAACAAGACATCAATAGTGGAGCAGCGCCTGAGATGTTGAAAGCATAGACAGCCTCCTTTGAATTGGTCAGCACATACATGACTGATGAATCTGCAGAAAACGCGATGCCTTTTATATTGGAAAAGTTCTGCATGCTGCCTGTTTCGCTGCCAGTTACATCAAAATTCCTGATAATGTTTCCGTTTTGATCGAGGGTATAGAGTCTCAGCCAGTTGGATGCTGACGAAGCTGCCGCAACGTACCTGCTATCACTGGAAATCGCAAGGCGATCTGGACTGCGCCACGATGTATTGATTTTCACTTCATCCCGCCATGCTCGGATCCAGGAAGCGGAAGGCGGAAGAATAAAGGGCGCCTGAGTGTCATCATATCGAGCCTCCGCCTGGTATCCAGCTATAAATGCGTGAATGGCGGAGGATTTATCAAGTCCGGCGACGATAATCAAACCTGATGGTGAAGCTGCGACAGCGGCTACATCAGCCCTGATTCCAGTTCCTGTCATGTATTGGCTGGCACTCGGGAACAGAGCTGGAGCAGAAACTGCGCGGTAATCATAGGAACCATACCATGCAGCATTGTTGTTTTCATTCGTCATTTTCCTTTCAACAAAGACGGAGCCGGATCCGCTTTGGTTCGTAACATCTGATGAAGCAACGCAATCAGCCCGCAGGAGAGACAGCTCAAATGGCCGTGAAAAAGGTAGGTATGCATAGGTGTTTTGCGGCAGCAGTCCGTAATTTCCAGTTATCTGTGCTCCATTCCAACCTTCTTCTCCGTTGACAAACCATCTGATAGTCAGATCCGCATGAGGTATTGAGACCTCCGGGAATCCGGGGATCGCCAGCGGTACGAAAGACGCGTTGTCTGAAACCGTATGGCTTACAGACATTATTGGACTAGCGAGCGGGTCCGCGGGAAAGAATTCAGATACAAGACTTAGTTCGGGATTTCCCATAGTTATGGTACAGGTGCCGCTTGTTTCAAAACCGGCGAGGATGACAACGGAATCAGCCATTCCTCCCGCCAGACTCCCATCAGGATTAAACAGCCTGATAGTCAGAAGATAATGCCCGGCGTCGATTTCTGGTATAATTGCGCTATTTTCGCTTGCAGCAAGTTGAAAATTAATCGGCACAGCGTCAGGATTGAACTCTCTGCCAGGCAGTCCATAGGGCTCAAGCCTGCCTTTGAGCAGACTTCCTTCCGGCACAGCAAGGTTTTTTAAAATCGCCAGAGAAAGACTGCCCTTTCCTTCTTTTGGATAAATGGTTACTGATTGGTTTGTGGTTTTCCCTGGATACAGCGAACATGTTGCCTGGCCGGTACCCAGTTCCTTTCCGTTTTGAGCATACGCAGTTACGGTAACTGTCCATGCTCCAGGTGTAATTTTCGCTTTAACCGAAGAGTTTGTTGAAGAAAGACTAAAAGTACATCCGCCAGGACCGGTTCCCTGGATTTCATAGCGGGCTGGAGCCCATGAGTCGCTTGGCACAATTGATTTGGCCCCATCCTGTTCAATCACTCCCTTTTTTAAAGCAAAACCTGGATTGAATAAAAAATTCAGCTGTATGATTCCTGTGCCGCCAGCCTGCATCCATGAACATGATGTCAGCGCAAGAAAAACAAAAGCAAGTACGATGACGGTATGGTATCGTTTCATGATACACCTCCTCATGAGTACATACGCGTCAATTTAGGCTTTGTGATTCAAAATTCACATAAAAAAATAAATTTTCCATTTCAGGTGCGACAGCTGTTGTTCCATCAGTTGCGGGAAACGCTGTCAAAGAATATAATCAAATTTGCTGTGTAACTCAGAAAAATGGGGGAATTTCCATTGAAAATATTGATGGTCTCCAGCGAAGCAATCCCATTCGCAAAATCGGGCGGCCTTGGTGATGCGGTCAGCGCTCTGGTAAAAGCCTTGTTCAGACTTGGTCATGATGTCAGAATCCTCATCCCGCGATACTATTCAATCGACAAGCGGCAGCTCGAACAGCTTGAAGGTCCCATGGGTGTGCCGATTGGGAAACTTGAATTGTGGACAAGTGTCTATCGAACAAATCTTCCTGAAACCGACCTTCCTGTCTATTTCCTTGATTATGAGGCATACTATGGGAGAAGCGGGATCTATGGATCGGACAGTCAACATGAATACATGGATAACCCCGAACGGTTTGCCCTGCTTTCCAAAGCCGCGTTTCAGCTTTGCCGAAAACTTTCATGGATTCCCGACATCATGCATGTTCACGATTGGCCTTCTTCTCTCGTTCCTGTCTATCTGAAAACAACGGAGCGGAATTCCGAGTTCAAGGATACGGCGAGTGTCCTGACCATACACAATCTTGGGTATCAGGGCATCTATTCTAAAGAGCATTTTTCATTTTTCGGCCTTGATTGGGCTGAATTCCATGGCTCGGGATTTGAATACCATGATGCATTGAATCTTTTAAAGGCGGGCATCACCAGTGCGGACAGTCTCTCAACCGTATCGCCGACCTATGCCCGTGAAATTCAGACGCCTGGTTTTGGTTTCGGGCTGGACGGACTTTTGCGGCATCGAAGCCGGGAACTCGTCGGAATTCTGAACGGCATCGATACCGACACCTGGAATCCGGAAACCGATCCATATATTCCCGCACATTTTTCCGCAGACAATCCAGAAGGCAAAGCGCTTTGCAAGGAAGCCCTGCAGAAGACCTTCGGCCTTCCCGCTGATCTTTCAGTGCCGGTTATCGGCATGGTGGTCAGGCTTACCGAGCAGAAAGGCATCGCAGAGATGTTCGGCCCGGGATACGGAGCAGTGCCCGAGGTCTGCAGGACCATGCATGCCCAATTCGCCATTGTAGGGTCGGGCGATGCCTGGTGCGAAAAAGAACT
>CAZZJJ010000057.1:6546-8014 GCA_964654405.1 uncultured Treponemataceae bacterium | reverse complement strand
CGACTGAAGGCTCGGTAAAGGGGAAATATCCGGGAACATATTTGACTTCTTTGGCGCCGGCGACTTCCACGGCAAACATCTCTAGAAAGCCCAGCAGAGTCCTGAGGTTGACATCCTCACCGAGCACGATGCCTTCAGTCTGATAGAAGTCGGACAGATGGGTTGCATCAACCTTGTCATAGCGGAAACAGCGCGCGATGCCGAAATATTTTCCGGGCACCTTGGCGGTGGGCAGTTTTCGGGCTGAGAGAACCGTACCCTGGCTTCTCAAAATCAATCGTTTGGTAAATTCGCGGTCAAAGGAATAATTCCATCCCCGGCTGCCGGTGTCTCCGCCGTGTTCATGGGCGGCGGCAACCTTAGAAAGATATGGTTCCTCGATGAACTTGGCTTTTCGGGGTTCTTCTATATAATAAACATCATGGATGTCACGAGCGGAGTGGAACTGCGGCATGAAAAGTGCGTCGGAATTCCAGAATTCAGTTTCGACCATATTGCCGTCAAACTCTTCAAACCCGAGAGACACCAGCTTATCCTTGACGCTTTCAAGAAATTCGACATAGGGATTTTTCCGCCCCGGAATGATTCGGGCGGGGGTAATCTGGATGTTGTAGGGTCTGAAGGCAGCATTTTTCCAGGTGCCTTTGATGAGTATTTCCGGTGTCAGAGCGCCGATTTCTTCGCCGGTCACACCAAGTGCACGCAAGGCCCTTCGTACTTCATCGGCTTCCGGAGAAAGCTTGTAAAAAACCTGCTCCCGGTCTGCGCTTCGGAACGGAGCATCCTGGGCGCCGCGCTTTTTGGCTACCGTGCTCATGACAGCCTTTTCCTCAGCCGAAAGCTCGTTTTCCTCAAGGATGCCATTTTTGCCAAGCGCTTTTTCCAGCAGAGATTTCAGAATCTTAATTTTCTGCGGCAGACGTGCTTCCGAGACAAGGCAAGCCTGCTTTGTATCGTCCAGCGCGACGATGCCTTCCTTGGATAAAAGGCCAAAGGCTGAACCGATATGTTTTTGCTCGAGGCCAAGCTTTTCGGTGATGGCGCTGAGCGTCTTCGCCCCTTCAGCGGCAAGCAAAGCGAGAATCCGCTCTTCGACAAGACCTTTTTCAGCCAAATCCCTTCCTAAAGCAGTGATTTCAAAAAAACCGGTCTGAGCGCGTGAAACCTCTGTTATCAAGCCCTTGCCTGACAGCCATGAAAAAGCCTGGTTTTCCTGGCCTTCCCGATAGCCGAGTTCTTCCCGCACTTTTCTTGCGTCGAAAATGGCGGACGTATCATAGGTCAGGATGATTTTGACTTCCAGCGGATGAAGCGTCTTCGCGATACTGATAGCATCCATACCGATAGCTCCAGGGACAAAATGTGTCAGCATAGAGATTTCTCAAGCTGATGAGCCAATTTCAAAATGCATCTGCATTTTGAAAGACCCTCCGATATATTGAAAAATGAGTATTGCCTGAAACCGTGA
>CAZZJJ010000057.1:0-6446 GCA_964654405.1 uncultured Treponemataceae bacterium | reverse complement strand
GGAATCTTGATATAGCCAATATTCATGCTGGTCAGGTTATGGAAAAAATGCGAGCCGAGGGATGAATCGACCACGAAATTGTCAAGGTCAACTTCAACGATGACTTTTGCCCTTGAAATTTGGGCGAATGACACGGGAATCCCCAGCCAGCGGTCCCGGGTTCCCCATCGCCCCGGACCAATCAGAACATAGCGGCGGCCGGCTTTTTTAAGCTCCCGATCGATTTCTTCTATTTCAGCAGTCATTTCAAGCGTTTTTGCCTTGTCGAATTTTTCAGGGTTCACCCAGACTATATCCTGAACAGAAAGGTCGCGGCCGTTACCCATGGTTTTATCAGACACGATAAAACAATCCTCCGGAGCGAGGGCTCCCAGGTTCAATTCGATTTTATCGTCAGCCTGAATAAGAGGTTTTAATTGAAGGATATAGAGGGCAGGTTTCCCGGAAGGTTCGCTAAGGTTGAAGGCGTATTCGATTTCTACAGGAGTGCCCATTGAGCGGGAACCGATCTCGAGAATCATCGAGATTGCCTGAGCAAAAGGAAGCGCTTCATATTTGAGAATATTCGCCAGGTCGATGATTTTAGGACCGCGGCCTGAGGCTCCTGGTACAAATCTCCGGTCCTCTGCATCCCAGGTGCTCGCGATCATCGCAAAATGGCGATCATCGTTGGCAGCCGAAACATCCAGCTCCTTGAGGCTTGCCATCTCGCCTGCTGAAAGATCAGGCGTCGAGATGCTCATATCGAGGGCATGGAAGGTTCGCTGCGTGCTTTCAAGCGCATGATCGGGGGAAAGAACATCCAGCTTGGGATATTTAGGGCAGAAACGATGTGCGACACCGCCCCCGACAACGTAGGTGCCAAGCCCGAGCGCGGAAACACAAAGCCCGTCTTCTGGTTTTACATAGGCGACTGGATAATAGTTGTACGATTGCGCAATGCCTGAAACATGGGGGAAGTAATAATCGCCATGCCGGCTGCCGACCAGCTCCTGGATCAGCACAGCCATACGCTCTTCTTCCAGATTGTAGTGCGCCGCTTCAAAATAACTGCGCGATTCCACCGAGAATAGACTGGCATAGATAAGTTTAATGGCATCGCAGACCTGGTTGAGCCTCACCTCAAGGTCAGGGTGGCTGTTGGGGATGATATAGGTGTCGTAGATGCCTGAAAACGGAACCATCAGCATGTCTTCAAAAAGGCCGGAAGAGCGGACAGCCAGCGGCCTGTTTGTTCTTGCAAGGAAGGCCCTGAGCCTCGCAATCAGCGTAGGCGAAAGCGGGGTTGATAGGAAGGTTTGCCGGAGCTGGTTTGAATAGGGCTTGTAAAAGGCTTCGGACCAGAGATTATGTGATTCAAGAAAATTCTCAAACTCATCGATACCGATAAACAGCGTTCGAGGAATTTTTATTTCGATTTCAGGTATATAGCGGGAAAAATCCAGATTTTCGAGAAGGGAATGAATGAACATGATCCCCCTGCCCTTCCCGCCGACTGAGCCATCCACCAGCCTGCTGATATAATTTTCTTCATGCAGCATGCTTTCATCGAAATTCGGCACAATCCCTTTGGATTTTTCCTTTCTGACGCTGTCAAGAATTTTGAGAATAAAATCCCGCATGGCGTGGATGTCAGGAAAATCTCCGATCTGGTATGGTTTCAGAACTTTGGACATCTGGATTTCGCCGCGGGCCATAAGCCAGGCCGAAAAATGATTATGCTCGGCATGATAGACAAGACTTTCCGCCGGCAGTTCATGCATTTTGGCGATAAATTCCCGCATATTGCGGGCCCGGCCGATTTCCTTGCCATCCGGCATGCAGAAGCGGAAGTCGCCGAAACCAAGATTCATTTGCAAGAAGCTTGCCAGTTCGAGTTCCAGAGATTCAGAATTCTTGTCGACAAAGGAAGCGCCGATCTCATAGGCTTTGCTGCGGATATGCGGTTCGCTCGATTGAATCAAGATTGGCAAGTCATGGATTTTCCCTTTGGCCATTTTTATAAAATCGAATCCCGCTTCTTCATCACACTTTCCCTTGTGCGGGAATCGCAGATCGGTAATAACCGTCAGGAGGTTGTTCTGATAGGTTTCAAAGAGCTTTTCAGCTTCCTCATAGCTTGAAGCAAGAAGAATTTTCGGTCTGGCTCTGATGCTGAGGAGCTTATACGTTTCAGTAATCCGCTCCTCTTCGATAAGATTTTGCGTCTGTTTGAGGACGACTTTATACAGAACCGGCAGATATCGGCTGTAATACCGGACTGAATCTTCGATGAGCAAAATGACCCGGACTTGGCCGGTCTGCGTATCGGCATGGACATTGCGGACATCTTCGATATATTTGATCATACCGACAAAAAGCTTGGAATAGCCATTCCACACAAAGACTCGGTCGATTGAGGCCATCTCCGGTGAATCGAAATCCAGGTATTCAAGGCTCGAATTGTTGGTCGCCATCAGCAGGATGGGAATATCCGGCCAGATATGCTTCATCGCTTTGGCGATGGCAAGCGGGATGTCGAAATCCAGCCCCGCCATGAGGATTACAAGGTCGAACTTACCGCTTCTAAAGAGATCGAGCGCAGTCTCCTCAGTATAGGCGCAGACAACTCGAGGTATGGTGTTGAGGTTCAGCTTGAAATATTCTCCGTAAATCTGCTCGGTCAGGACACCGTCGGATTCGACAACGAATGAGTCATAGAGACTGCCGACCAGGAGGACTTCCCGCACCCGAAAACGCATGAGATCATGGTAAATATTGCGATCATGACGCTGTTTGTTATAGGCTTCAACCAGTTCGTTAAAATACATGGAAGGATTATACCGCATGATTTTATCGAAAAAAAGATGACAGCTTGGTTGACCTGGCGATTTCAGCTGGTTATCATCCTTGTTACTCTGAATAAGAGCATTTTTTGGAAATGTTTTCCCTGCTGAGAGGAGCATCATGAAAAACCTGAAACTGGCGGCCGCGAGACCTGATCTTTTGCGATCCATTATCGATGTCAATGGCGTCAAGGTTGGCCAGGAATTTGTGGTTATTGCCGGCCCATGTTCTGTAGAAACTGAAAAGCAGACGGTCGAGACGGCAATTGCGGTAAAGAAGGCAGGCGCCAAAATGCTTCGAGGCGGCGCCTTCAAACCCAGAACGAGTCCCTACGCGTTCCAAGGTCTTGGTTTGAAGGGACTCAAAATACTGGACAAGGCACGGCGCGAAACAGGCTTGCCGATTGTGACTGAAGTTGTCGATACGCGGGATGTATCCTGGGTTGGCGAGTATGCGGACGTCCTCCAGATTGGCGCGAGAAACATGCAGAATTTTTCACTGCTGCGGGAAGTCGGCAAATCGGGCAAGCCGATTCTGCTCAAGCGGGGCATGTATTCAACCCTTGAAGAATGGCTCAACTGCGCCGAATACATTCTGGCTGAAGGAAATCCCAATGTCATCCTTTGCGAACGGGGCATCAGAACCTTTGAAACCTATACCCGCAATACGCTTGACCTTTCTATGGTCCCTGCCGTGCACGGCGAAAGCCATCTTCCCATTTTTATCGATCCAAGCCATGGAACAGGCATTCTTTCCATGATCGAGCCGATGAGCCTTGCTGCCTTGGCTGCGGGAGCAGACGGGCTTGAGATTGAAGTGCATATCGACCCGCCCTCCGCGCTGTCGGACAAGGATCAGCAGCTTACGGTACCGCAATTCGAATTGCTCATGAAAAAACTGGCTCAGGCGAGGGAATTTTTTGGGCAGCTTCATGCCGGTTTTACAGGCGAGACTGAGCGTCCTGGTGCTGAACAGCGGACAGATGCACAGTCTGATCTCCCCACCGCCTTTGCTGACGCAGTGGATTGAGGAAAGCCCGAACCATGCAGAAAAAAAATGCTGTGCTGAATGAGGAACATGATAACCCAGGCTCTGAAATCGAGTTCTGTTCACTGGAATCGCTGAAAACCCGATTATCTAAACAGACAACTGCCATCATCGCGGACAGCAGGGTGTACGCCTTATACGGGAAATTTTTCAAGGACTTCCCGCTTATCCAGGTTCCGGCTGGAGAGCCTGCAAAAACCTATTCCGAGCTTCTGAAGCTTTATACAGCACTTGCTGAGATGGAAGCAGACCGTTCATGGACCTTGCTGGCGCTCGGCGGCGGTTCCACCAGCGACCTTGCAGGCTTTGCCGCGCACACCTGGATGCGGGGCATCCGACTGCTTGTCGCGCCGACAACCCTGCTTGCCATGACTGATGCAAGTCTGGGCGGGAAAAATGGCATCGACCTGGACGGCTACAAGAACCTTGTTGGCTCATTTCATGTACCAGAAAAAATTTACTGCGACATCGACACGCTCTATTCTCTCGATGCAGGACAGTTTTCTTCGGGCATGGCGGAAGTGATCAAACATGCGATTCTGCAGGGAGAAAGCACATTTGCCTTTCTCGAGTCTCTTGCTGAAAAAAGCCGCGGTCCTTTTCCTGCGAATTTCCCCGCGAGCATCGACAGGGCAGACATGCTCAGGATGGTTCGTGAGTCTCAGGCAGTCAAACTGAACATTGTTGCCCGGGATCCGAAGGAAAAGAATGAGCGCAGGCTTCTGAATCTCGGCCACACCTTCGGGCATGCCATAGAAAAAATGACAGGCGCCCTGCACGGTCATTCAATCGCTGTCGGGCTGGCGGCTGCCTGCGAATATGCTGTCAGAAGCGCTTTGATGGACGCCGATACCGCGGAGAGAATCAAGAAACTGCTGACAGCCTTTAGCCTGCCGACCAGCCTTGAAACGCTTGGTTATCAGGGCGGGCGGAAGGTTCTGTCAGATGCAATCCGCCTTGACAAAAAACGCGGCGGTTCGCGCATGAATTTCGTTGTCCCGAGGAAAATAGGGCTTGTTGAGATTCATTCGGTAGATATTGAGATTCTGACTAATTTTTTCGAAAAAGAGGTATCATGAATCGGTTTGGAAAAAATTTTGGCGTCGAGCTTTTCGGCGAATCTCATGGGAAACAGGTTGGTGTAGTCATCGATGGCTGCCCGCCGGGAATCCCTTTGGCAGAAAACGATTTGGAGCCGGATCTGGCACGGCGCCGGGCTGGCCTGGACGGCACAACTCCGCGCCGGGAACATGATATCCCATCAATTTTGTCCGGGGTCTATCAGGGTTATACGACAGGCTCTCCGATTCTGATTGCCTTTCCCAATAACGACACGAGATCCGTTGACTACCGGCAATTCACCTCAATCCCGCGTCCCGGACACGCTGACTTTTGCGCTCTGAAAAAGTATGCAGGCTTTGCCGACCCCCGAGGCTCCGGCCATTTTTCCGGCAGAATCACGGTAGGTCTGGTTGTCGCAGGCACGATCGCAAAAAAAATCCTTTCATTTGCGAGCTTTGAAACACGCATTCTGGAAGCAGGGGGAAGCCCTGATATCAACAGGGTTGTCAGTCAGGCACAGGATTCGGGCGATTCAGTCGGCGCACTGGTTCAGGTTACCGTCAGGAGAATCCCTGCCGGTCTTGGCGAACCTTTTTTCGATGCCTGCGAAAGTGTCATCAGTCATGCGGTATTTGCGGTTCCCGGCATTCGGGGCATCGAGTTTGGCGATGGTTTCGCTGCCGCGAAAATGTATGGGCATGAGCATAATGATCCTATTCTGGACGCAAGCGGGAGGACTGGTAAAAATGGAGCTGGCGGCATCAATGGGGGTATTTCGAACTCAAATCCAATCGTGTTCAGGGCCGCCGTAAAACCGACTTCTTCCATAGCTATGCCTCAAGAAACGTTCGATTTTTCTTCACAAAATTTGACCCGCCTGGAAATAGAAGGCAGGCACGATGCCTGTATCGCGCTTCGCAGTGCTGTTGTGATTGAATCAGCAGCTGCGATCGCGCTGGCGGATTTGTACCTGACAGCCCGGGCAGTTTCGGTTTTAGCCTGATAAGGAGGAATACATGACACTGGATGATTTGCGGCAGGATATCGACAAGATCGATGCCCGCATACTGGCCCTTTTGAATGAGCGCATGGAAAAGGCCATTTTGACGAAAAAGTTCAAGACGGGGATAGAAGACAGTTCCCGGGAAAAAGCGATTTTTGAAAAAGTGGAACGTTCAAGCCACTGTCTGGTTGAGCCGAAATTTGCAGTTGACATTTATTCTTTCATTATTTCGGAAAGCAAGCGTTTGCAGAAGATGAATTTCAAGACAATCGGCTTTCAGGGAGAACATGGGGCATACAGTGAGGTAGCGGCGCGCCTGCTCTATCCTTCTTTTGCAACCATGCCCTGTCATGAATTCCAAGACGTTTTCGAAAATGTGGAAGCGGGAAATTTCGACTTCGGTATCGTACCGGTAGAAAACACCCTTGGCGGGCTTGTGGGACCGGTCAATTCGATCCTGATCTATACGAATCTTAAAATCGTCGCCGGCATCGATATGTCGGTCAGG
>CAZZJJ010000056.1:0-8026 GCA_964654405.1 uncultured Treponemataceae bacterium | reverse complement strand
ACCAGCATCTTGGCTTTCTTGATGTTGTAAACGACATCCTTTTCGACAAGCTTCTTCATTATAAAAGGCTTGAACAGCTCGAGCGCCATTTTGGTGGGAAGGCCGCACTGCCACATCTTGAGTTCCGGGCCGACAACAATGACGGAACGGCCCGAATAGTCGACTCGTTTTCCGAGAAGATTCTGGCGGAATCTGCCCTGTTTTCCCTTGAGCATATCGGACAGGGATTTGAGCGGCCGGTTGGAAGCGCCTTTGACAACCCGTTTTTTCTTGGTATTGTCGAAGAGTGCGTCAACAGCTTCCTGGAGCATTCGTTTTTCATTACGGATGATGATCTCGGGAGCGTTGAGATTCTGAAGCCGTTTCAGTCGGTTGTTCCGGTTGATGACGCGGCGATAGAGGTCATTGAGGTCGCTGGTTGCAAAGCGGCCGCCATCGAGCTGTACCATCGGGCGGAGTTCCGGCGGAATAACCGGAATTACGCTGAGGATCATCCATTCGGGCTTGTTCTGGGAATTTCTGAATGATTCGACAATTTCAATGCGTTTCAGAAGGCGCCTGTCGGACTTTGGACCCTTGGCGACCATTTTTTCGCGGAGTTCTGCTGCAAGTTTATCGAGATCAATTCGCTGGAGCAGGGATCTGATAGCTTCTGCGCCCATGCCAGCGGTAAAGGCTCCGCCGTAGCGGTCCTGAGCGGCTATGTATTCTTCTTCCGTCAGGATCTGCATTTTCTTCAGTTCGGTTTCGCCCGGATCGATGACGATGTATTTTTCATAGTAGAGAATGGAGCGAAGCGAAGCCAGCGAAAGGTCGAGAAGCAGTCCCATGCGGCTCGGAACCGAGCGATAGAACCAGATATGGGAGACTGGGCAGGCCAGTTCGATATGGCCCATACGCTCGCGCCTGACTCTGAAGTGAGTTACTTCGACACCGCATCGATCGCAAATGACGCCTTTATATCGGATGGATTTAAACTTTCCGCAATAGCATTCCCACTCTTTGGTGGTTCCAAAAATTCTTTCACAGAACAGACCATCGCGCTCGGGTCTGAGCGTCCGGTAATTGATGGTTTCAGGTTTCTTGACTTCTCCATAGGACCAGGCCCGGATCATCTCCGGACTGGCGAGTCGAATAGAAATGCTGTCAAAATCCTGGATATCTCTCATGCTGCCCCCTCGGGTTTCACGAAGCGCCTTGCCAGAAGCTTCGCGGGGCGACCCCCTGCCGGGAATCGCGAATTCAGGTCCCAGGCAGCCCCATGGCCGCGGAACCTCGCATTGCCCCTTTCAAACAGGGTCAATGCCGTAAAAAACGTCAAAATGCTCCCGTGTTCTTGTTGATGATGTCCTCATCACGCTCAGTCAGCGCCAGCTGCTTGCCCTTGGCGTCGTAAACACGGATATCGAGCGCTAGTCCGCGCAATTCCTGAACCATGACGTTGAATGCTTCGGGAATGCCCGCGGCTGTGTGGGGCTCTCCCTTCACAATCGCTTCATACACCTTGGCTCGTCCCGTCATATCATCGGACTTGATAGTCAGAAGTTCCTGCAGGGTGTTCGCGGCTCCATAGGCTTCAAGAGCCCAGACTTCCATTTCACCAAGCCGCTGACCGCCGAACTGGGCTTTGCCGCCCAACGGCTGCTGAGTAACCAGCGAGTAGGGGCCGGTCGAACGGGCGTGCATCTTGTCATCGACAAGATGGTGCAATTTCATGAAGTAAACGACACCAACCGTAACATCATTCTTGAATGTTTCTCCGGTCCGGCCGTCTCTGACCTTTACCTTGGCGCTACCCGGAAGGCCCGCTTCCACGAGCTTTTCCGCTATCTGTTCCTGGGAAGGAGATTGGAAGACGTGGCAGGAATACCACTCGTTCAAGGTACTGCCAGCCCAGCCAAGTTCGGTCTCCATGATCTGACCGATGTTCATTCGTGAAGGAACGCCAAGCGGATTGAGGCAGATATCGAGCGGGGTGCCGTCTTCGAGGTAGGGCATGTCTTCAACGGGAAGAACACGGGCGACAATACCCTTGTTTCCATGGCGTCCGGCCATCTTGTCGCCTTCCTTGAGCTTGCGCTTGGTCGCGATAAGGACTTTGACCACTTCTTCGACGCCAGGTGAAAGGTCGTCATTCGCTGAGCGTTTCATCCGCTGGATATCGATGATGGTGCCTTCGATTCCGTGCGGAACCCGCAGCGATGAATCGCGCACATCCTTGGCCTTTTCACCGAAAATCGAATTGAGGAGCTTGAATTCTGGGGTGGTGTCGGTGTCGCTTTTAGGCGTCACTTTTCCGACCAGAATATCGCCGGATTTAACCTTAGCGCCGACTCTGATAATGCCATCGCCATCGAGATTGTCCAGTATCTTTTCGCTGATATTCGGTATATCGCGGGTAATCCGCTCCGGTCCCAGCTTGGTTTCCCGGACTTCGGTCTGGAATTCCTTGATATGGATGGAGGTGAACATATCCTCTTTGACGACACGCTGGGAAATCAGAATGGCGTCTTCACAGTTGTAACCATTCCAGGGCACAAAGCCCGCGAGGATGTTGCGCCCAAGCGCAAGTTCACCGGTGTTGGTCGCGGGACCGTCCGCAATAACCTGCCCTTTCATGATCTTTTCGCCGAACTGGACAATGGGCCGCTGGTTATAGCAGGTATCCTGGTTGGTGCGCTGATATTTGACCAGAATATAGGTGTCCTCATCCAGGGGATCCATGGTATCAGGCTTGATGATAATTTTGGAAGCGTCAACAAACTTGACTACTCCGCTTCGTTTGGCTTTGACCAGGACGCCCGAATCATAGGCGGTTTTCCATTCCATACCGGTGCCGACCCGCGGAGCTTCCGGGAAAACGAGAGGCACTGCCTGCCTCTGCATGTTGGAACCCATGAGTGCGCGGTTGGCGTCATCATGCTCCAGGAAGGGGATGAGGGAAGCGGACACAGAGATTATCTGTTTGGGCGAAACATCCATGTACTGGATGTCTTTCGGTGTCTGCATGACATAATCGCCCTGATGCCGGCATGAGATAGTCGAATCAAGGAAGTTGCCCGCTGTATCGATGCGGGCTGAAGCCTGGGCGATATAGTACCGGTCTTCGTCGATTGCGGAAAGATATTCTATCTCATTGGTGACAATACCATCCTTGACTTTTCGGTACGGTGTTTCCAGGAACCCGTAATCGTTGACCGTTGTATATGTAGCGAGCGAGACAATGAGTCCGATATTCGGACCTTCCGGCGTCTCGATCGGACACATGCGGCCATAGTGGGTATAATGTACGTCACGAACCTCAAAACCGGCGCGATCGCGTGAAAGACCGCCGGGGCCGAGCGCGTTCAGTCTTCGTTTGTGGGTCAGCTCTGCCAGCGGGTTAACCTGATCCATAAACTGGGAAAGCTGGGAAGAACCGAAGAATTCCTTGATTGCCGCGACAATCGGCTTGATCGAAATGAGATCCTGCGGCCTGACGGTCTCGGTTTCCTTCAGCGCCATACGCTCTTTGGCGATTCTTTCCATCCGCGCGAAAGCGCTCTTCATGACATTGGCCAGAAGTTCGCCGACCGAGCGGACACGGCGGTTGCCGAGGTGGTCGATATCATCGACATATGCTTCGCCGTAATAGACATCCATGAGGTGTTTCATGGTGGCGACAATGTCAGCCTTGGTAAGGGTATATTCCTGGACAGGCACGGCGTAGTTGAATTTCTTGTTGAGCTTGTAGCGGCCTACTTTGCCGAGGTCGTATTTTCTCGATGAGAAGAACATGCTCATGAGGTCGCGCTCAGCACCGTCCACCGTGATCGGCTCGCCTGGCTGAAGGGTGGCGTAGACCGCTGAGAGCGCGTCCGCCTTGCTGGGTTCATCCTGGTCGGATGTTTCCTTCTCCAGTTTGACATCTTCACGCGCGAAGCAGTGCAGGATCATCTCATTGTGCATGGAATCGGGATGATCGAAATCAATGATTTCCACGCTCGGGATTCCGAGATTGCCAAGTTCATCCACCTCATGCAGATGGAGCTTTTCGCCGGCACGGAAAAGTTTTTTCTTCTCGTTGTCGAATTCAATATAGACAGCCTTTGCCAGAACCTTGCCGACGAGCTGTTCTTTTGCTGCTTCAAGGTCAGATAATTCGATGGTTTTCGTTTTATAGAAAGCCTCGATGATTTCTTCCCGGGTGGTAAAGCCAATAGCCCTCAGGAACAATGTACCGAGGAATTTTTTCTTGCGGTCGATTTTAGTATAAATAAGCTCTTTTTTCTGATCAATTTCGAATTCGAGCCAGCTTCCTCTATAGGGGATAAGTCGTGAAGAAAAGACACCTTTTTCATGGCTGAACACAACGCCCGGCGAACGGTGAATCTGGGATACGACAACGCGCTCGGCGCCGTTGATGATAAAGGTTCCCCGATCGGTCATCAGAGGGATGTCACCCAGATAGATTTCTTTCTGCCGGATTTCGCCTGTTTTCTGGAATACAAGATTTACCGTTGCCTTGAGGGGAATGGAATAGGTAAGCCCTTTCTGCTTGCAGTCAAGCTCGGAATATTTTATGGCGCTTTCATCGAGATTATAGCGTTCAAACTCGATTACCATATCGCCGCTCTGGCTTTCAATCGGGAATGTGCCTTCAAACACTTCCTGAAGACCGACTGAATCCAGCGGCTCTCCGTTTCTTAGCTTCTCCCGCTGAAGAAACCGTTCGAATGAAGAAAGCTGAATATCGATGAGATCCGGGAGGTCCATCGCCTCCTGATAATCCTTGCCGATATAACGGCGCTGGATTTTATTCTTGGTATATGCCATCCGCTACCCCTCCTAAAACGCGTCACATGCGCGTTGGCCGGTTCGGTCTGCGCCACATTATTTCAATGTGCCATCTATTGTAATGCAGTCCGCTGCGCAGTAACGGGCTGTTGACCATATTCGTCATCCAAAGGCACTTTTAAAAATGCCTTCGGAAAACTACGCTTCCCTCCCCAGAAAATCCCGTTTTCACAGGCCCTGGGAAGGGAAGCGCTCAAACCTGAACTCTGTATTCCGGTATTGCAGAAGTTGTTCTTACGCTGCACAGCAACCGGAAACTGGAAATTCCTTATTTGATTTCGACAGCGCCGCCGGCGTCGACAATCTGCTTCTTGACTTTCTCGGCTTCTTCCTTGGAAACATTTTCCTTGAGAGGCTTGTCTCCGGCTTCGACGAGGTCTTTGGCTTCCTTGAGTCCGAGCCCGGTGATTGCGCGAACTTCTTTGATGATCGCGATTTTCTTGTCAGCGGGAACGCCGCCCTTGAGAATGACGGTGAACTCGGTCTTTTCCTCAACGGGAGCAGCGGCGGCTGCGGGGCCGGCTGCGGCGACAGCGACAGGGGCTGCGGCAGTAACGCCGAATTTTTCTTCCATTGCCTTCACGAGCTCGCTGATCTCGAGAACGGTCATGGATGCGATTGCGTCGATAATCTGATCTTTTGTCAAAGCTGCCATATTATCTTCTCCTTAAATACAATTGGCTTTCCATACGGAAAGCGTTTTTCAGGCTGACAGGAACGGCAGCTGACCGAAGCCTGACAGCCGGATGCACAAAATTAGGCTTCCTGGGCTTTCTTCTCTTCGATGGCCTTGAGGACTCTGACCAGCTTGGTCGGAATCGCGTTGAGGACATAGACGAGGTTCTGCGCCGGGGCGTTCATCGCAGACATGAGCATCGCGATAAGCTGGCCGCGGCCAGGAAGTTTCGAGAAGGCTTCAACCTGGGCTTTATCCATGAAGCCCTTGTCAACCAGTGCTCCCTTGATGGTGAGCGCCGGGACTTCCTTCGCGAAATCCAGCAGGACTTTGGCGACATCGTTTGAATCGGATTTGACGAACGTAACGGCAGTCGGCCCCGCAAGCAGAGGAGCGACTTCCTTGGTATAGCCAAGTTCTTCAAAAGCGATACGCGCGAAGTTGTTCTTGACGACATGCAGCTCAGCGCCTTTTTCGCGCAGCTGCTTGCGAAGGTTGGTGATCTGCTCGACCGTGAGTCCGCGGTACTCGGCAAACACATAGTCATTCGAGCCCTGGATCATTTCCTTCAGCATCTGGATGGCTTCAACCTTGCTCGGTTGCAGTTTTGTTGCTCTCATTGCCATAGGGTTACCTCTTCTCGTTCTTCGCGACAGCGACGCGCACACCAGGCCCCATTGTGGAAGCAAGGAATATTGATGTGATAAAGTCGCCCTTTACGTCCGACGGGCGCTTTCTGTTGATTTCCTCAAGGAGAGCCGTGAGATTTTCGGCGATTTTCTCAGCTTCCATTGAAGCTTTCCCGATCGCGAGATGGACGATATTTGTCTTGTCGGAGCGGAATTCGGTCCGTCCTTTCCTGAGCTCGTTCAATGCGGATTTAAGATCATTGGTGACGGTTCCGGTTTTCGGGTTGGGCATGAGGCCCTTGCGGCCAAGCACCATACCAAGCTTGCCGACGTCCTTCATCATGTCAGGGGTCGCAACTGCGACATCGAAATCGAGCCAGCCGCCTTTGATTTTTTCTATCAGCTCAGCATCGCCGGCATAGGCAGCACCGAACTCCAGAGCTTCTTTAACCCGTTCCGGCTTGCAGAATACCAGCACACGTTTTTCACCGCGGAACTGGTTCGGAAGAACGACAGTATCGCGAACAGTCTGGCTTTTCTTGAGATTGAGCCTGACATGGGCTTCTACAGTTTCATCAAATTTGGCAAACTTGATGTCCTTGAGAAGAGCGCACGCGGCGACCGGCTCAAGTTCGACATTTCTGTCCACCTTTTTTGACGCTTCGATATATTTCTTGCCGTGCTTCATTTTTTCAACTCCGTTTCAATGCCCATAGAACGGGCGGTACCAGCAATGATGCGCATGGCTGCCTGAATATCATTGGCATTCAGATCTGGAAGTTTCTGCTTGGCAATTGCTTCCAGCTTGTCATTGGGCAGTTTTGCAACTTTCTGCTTGTGAGGAACCGGAGAGCCTTTTTCGACTCCACAGGCTTTTTTAATAAGAACGCTTGCAGGCGGAGTTTTCAGGATAAAAGTGAATGATTTATCCTGATACACGGTGATGATTGCCGGAATGACAAGACCGGGTTCCATCCCCTTGGTTCTTTCATTGAACTGCTGGCAGAACATGGGCGCGGATACGCCATGAGGGCCGAGCGCTGGTCCAACGGGTGGAGCCGGGGTCGCCTTGCCGGCTGGGCACTGCAATTTGACAATCGCAGTAATTTTCTTTTTGGCCATAGCCTCTCTCCTTTTGTGGTATACCCGGCGCATAATGTCCGGGGTAGCGCTTCCGATTACGAGCGGAAGCTCCCATCTTTGGAGTCAATACCCCTTATGTGAGAAACCGAACGCGAAAAACCCCGTATGGGATTTGCCTGTTCAGCTGCTTTTAAAAGAACACCAGACCAGCTTTATCAACCAGTCTGAGACCTGACGGCGCTTATAAAATCCAGAAAAACGCGTCAGACTTTTTCAACCTGTGTCATCTCTACCTCAACGGGAGTAGAGCGACCGAAAATTCCAACCATGACCTTGAGCTTGTTCTTTTCCGCGTTCACTTCTTCAATGACGCCAGAGAAGGACTCAAATGGTCCTTCAATGATTTTAACCTGCTCGCCAGGCGCGTAGCTCTGCTTCATCCTGATCTGGGTATCACCTTTGAGTTCGCCGGTTCTCTGCAGAATTCTTCGAACCTCCTCCGACGGGATCGGCTGAGGCTTGCTGCTGAGATTGGATCCAACAAAACCGGTGACACCGGTAATTTTCCTGATTGCAGAACAGGGAGCCTTCCAGCCGTTATCTGGAAGATCCATTTCAACAAGCAGATAACCTGGAAGAATCTTGCGGGTTACCGTTTTTTTCTTGCCATCTTTGACATCAGTGACTTCTTCCGTAGGAACCTTGATATCGGTCACAATATCCTTGGATATCTCGCCCGTATCGAGAAGCATGCGGATAGTTTTCTCTATCTTGTTTTCATAACCAGAGTAAACGTGAAGAA
>CAZZJJ010000055.1:7827-8064 GCA_964654405.1 uncultured Treponemataceae bacterium | reverse complement strand
CAGGCCTAGAGACATGCCTGTCCTGGCCGCCAGATCGCGCTGGGAAAGCGGAGCCGCATCGAGGCAATCTGTCGAAGAGGAATAGAGTGATTCTAGTAACTCAAACTCTGGATTTCTTGCTGTCATTTTTCTTTTCGGAACAGAAGACCCAAGGCCAGATTCTGAAAGCCAAGCCTTGGGTCTTGATTTACAGCTTCAGCAAATTGATCACCAGCGCGACCACTGAAAGCACCGTGG
>CAZZJJ010000055.1:7581-7817 GCA_964654405.1 uncultured Treponemataceae bacterium | reverse complement strand
AATCTAAAGAACTTATACGTGAATGAATTGCTGGCCGCTTCAATATTGTCTTCCGGCTGAATCATCCGGCCTGCGCTGGCAACTTTATTCGATTTGGCATCGTATACCACGATTTGCTGGCCAGCGTTTCGCTCGGTATCGAAGCCGCCTGCAAGCCCAACATAGTATTCCCAGGTTCTATCAGGAATATAGGGATACCTGCCGGGACTTTTCACCGCGCCTGAAACCGTCACGAA
>CAZZJJ010000055.1:0-7542 GCA_964654405.1 uncultured Treponemataceae bacterium | reverse complement strand
TCGTTCGATTGCAGGGCAAAATCGCCGGAAAGGTCGTAATCATAGAGGAACTTTGCCAGGTCAATTGCTTTTCTGGTCCCATCAGCATGCAGAACATAGGCATTTCTGATATCGGAGACTGCTGAAAAAAGCTTGCGACTTGCCAGCACCGCCTGTGAGATGGTTTCTCCCGGATAGAAATTATAGGCTGAACGCGCGCTGGTCTCGGGACTTGTACCCGCCGTAGCACCCGCGCCGACAGCACCTTCAAACCAGATTACCGGCAACAGCTCCTGCATGGACGGCACGGAAATAACATCGTACAGATTCAGCTTGATGTTGGTGTTTTGGGCATAATCGAATTGAACCTTCTCGCCCACCGGCGATGTTTCAGACAGATAATGCAGTAGTGAAATGCGCGTGCTATTGGCTTTTTCCGTAAAGCCGTCGGCATAGACTTCTATCAGCTCTTTCAGCCCTTCTCCCGGCAAGAGCTGGTACGTACCAGGCCTGCGCACTTCGCCCTGAATGGTGACCAAGTTCTTGAGCCTACTAACTCGTACTTCTTCGCCGGGGCGGAGGAATGGAT
Organism: uncultured Treponemataceae bacterium; assembly: GCA_964654405.1. Taxonomy (GTDB): domain Bacteria; phylum Spirochaetota; class Spirochaetia; order Treponematales; family Rectinemataceae; genus JAJTBL01. The sequence continues at coordinate 6,974 of CAZZJJ010000055.1, read as the reverse complement.
CCTGGCTCAAGTCGCCATATCGATCTGCCCGGAACAAATCGTAGGTTTTTTCAAAACCATCGACCGAGCGCACCACAACATCGCGGATTGACGAATACCGGGTTACCAGCGGCAAGACCACGTCTCTGAGGCGTGTCAGCCCCGTTATGCCGACCCAGCTCGACTTGGTCACTTCCCCGGCAACAAAGACGTACATCGAACCAAAGGGAATAACAACGCGATCTTCCGGCTGGAGCTCAAAGTCATAGTGCAGGTCATTGGCATACAGCAGGCGCTCAAGATTGACTGCAGTCTGCTTGTCCGTACCATTTCGAATGATAAAAGCCTGCGCAAGGTCGGCTGAGGAAAGGATTTTCTCCCGCAGAGGACGCAAGAGGGTTGCTACGGTCAGGCCTTTTTTGAATTGCGCTCGAATAATCGAATAATTTGTCTGCGTTACTGTCGCGTCCTTGCCTGAAAGCGCAAGTTGATCGCCAGCGACTGCGCCTTCGATATAGACTATCGGCAGATACTCATCAGTACCTGGCACTCGCAGTACATCGCCATTTTTCAGTTCAGGGAGCTGTGCTGCGCTTATATCGAATACCAGTTTTTCGCCGTCAGGGTAATCCGCGGTCGCCTTTCTTTCCAAGTTCAGCCGGTCGTTCTGGGCGTCATCGAGAAGGCCATCGGCATAATAGGAAATGAGCGTTCTGGCGCTGTCTTCCGGCAGAAGAACATAGGTGCCCGGCCTGCGGACTTTTCCTTCAACCTTCACAATCCGGCTCGCTTTCTTCACCTCGATCGTGTCGCCAGGTCGTATCTGCGGATTCTGGCTCAGATCCCCAAAGCGGTCCGCCTTGAACAGATCGTAGCTTGCTACCTTACCGTCACGGCTCGTCACCGTTATGTCCCGCTGGGACGACAGTCCCGTCAGATTCTCTTTGACCGCGTCAGAAAGCCGCATCCCCGCATACACTTCAAGCACACTCGATTTCTGTACTTCTCCCCGTACCATTACTGTCGCATACCCATACGGAATGACTATCCGGTCCTGCGCTTCCAGCTCCACATCTTGCTCCTGCGCTGACCCATACAGCAACGCTTCAAGATTTACCGCTATCTGCTCTTTCCCCCGTACGATGTACGCATGCTGCAAATCCGCCTTGCTCGATAGCTGCTGCTCTATCGGCTTCATTATCTGCGTTATTCGCTGCCCTTGCCGGTACACCACCCGCACAAGCCCATACACACCCTTCTGACTCGTACTGACTGCTGGCGCACCCTGCACACTTGTCCCGCTCGTACTGCCACTCGCTGACACCGTACCTCGCTGGTCGGCCGCAGCTTGTGTCATCCCCGTCTCACCTGCCGGCTCGGCTTTCACCGTACTCTCGCTTATCTGGACACTCCCCGCCTGCAACGCCCCTTCCACATATACCACCGGCAGATACTCTTCTCGGCTCGCCACCCGCACCGTGTCTCCATCCACAAGCGCTGGAAGACTTGCCCCGCTCAAATCAAAGACAATGCTTTCACTCGCGGGCTTTTCTGCACTCGCCTTGCGCGTCAGCACCACCGTGTCAGGCTTGGCGCTCACTAATAGCCCATCGCCATAGTAGTTGACGAGCTCACTGACTCCTTCTCCCGCCAAAAGCTGGTAGCTGCCGGGCCGCTTCACTTGCCCGCTTACCTGGACAATCCGGCTGGCTTTCCGGATTTCTATCCGGTCTCCCGGCCGCACGTAGGGATCTTCCTCAAGCTTCCCAAAGCGCTCTGCCTTGAATAGATCATAGACTGATTCACTGCCGCTTTCGCTGATTACCCGAATGCTTCGAGTATCGGAAAAAGCCGTTAAAAGATCTTTTAAGGTATCAGACAGCCGGGTCAGTGCGGTAACCCCCACCCAGCTTGATTTCTTCACTTCTCCCGTCACAAAGACATAATTGCCGCCATAGGGTATGACAATCCGGTCTCCTGCCTTTACCACTACATCATCCCGCTGTTCATATCGATACAGCAGTTTTTCCAGATCGATGAGTATCGGTGCCGTTTCCCCTTCCCGAATCAGGAACGCACGCTTCAAGTCTGCCCGGGAATCAAGCCGGCCTGAAACATTTCGCACGATCTGCGATATCAGTTCTCCCTGTCTGACCGGTACCCGGATCATCCGATATTGCTCACTCACCAGCGCTTCAGCGTTCCCGGCTCCCGCTTCCTGCTTCACCCCCAGCTCAGCTCCGGCAACCGCCCCTTCCACATACACGATCGGCAGATATTCTTCACGGCTCGCAACCCGCACCGAATCGCCATCAAAGAGCATGGGGAGACTTCCTGCCGGGCTGGCAAGGTCAAAGACCACGCTCTCGCTCTCTGGTTTCTCCGCGCTCGCCTTGCGCGTCAGCACCACCGTGTCAGGCTTGGCGCTTACTAATAGCCCATCGCCATAGTAGTTGACGAGTTCACTGACTCCTTCTCCCGCCACAAGCTGGTAGCTGCCGGGCCGCTTCACTTGCCCGCTCACCTGGACAATCCGGCTGGCTTTCTGGACTTCTATGCTGTCGCCAGGTCGTATCTGCGGATTCTGGCTCAGATCCCCAAAGCGGTCCGCCTTGAACAGATCGTAGCTTGCTACCTTACCGTCACGGCTCGTCACCGTTATGTCCCGCTGGGACGACAGTCCCGTCAGATTCTCTTTGACCGCGTCAGAAAGCCGCATCCCCGCATACACTTCAAGCACACTCGATTTCTGTACTTCTCCCCGTACCATTACTGTCGCATACCCATACGGAATGACTATCCGGTCCTGCGCTTCCAGCTCCACATCTTGCTCCTGCGCTGACCCATACAGCAACGCTTCAAGATTTACCGCTATCTGCTCTTTCCCCCGTACGATGTACGCATGCTGCAAATCCGCCTTGCTCGATAGCTGCTGCTCTATCGGCTTCATTATCTGCGTTATTCGCTGCCCTTGCCGGTACACCACCCGCACAAGCCCATACACACCCTTCTGACTCGTACTGACTGCTGGCGCACCCTGCACACTTGTCCCGCTCGTACTGCCACTCGCTGACACCGTACCTCGCTGGTCGGCCGCAGCTTGTGTCATCCCCGTCTCACCTGCCGGCTCGGCTTTCACCGTACTCTCGCTTATCTGGACACTCCCCGCCTGCAACGCCCCTTCCACATATACCACCGGCAGATACTCTTCTCGGCTCGCCACCCGCACCGTGTCTCCATCCACAAGCGCTGGAAGACTTGCCCCGCTCAAATCAAAGACAATGCTTTCACTCGCGGGCTTTTCTGCACTCGCCTTGCGCGTCAGCACCACCGTGTCAGGCTTGGCGCTCACTAATAGCCCATCGCCATAGTAGTTGACGAGCTCACTGACTCCTTCTCCCGCCAAAAGCTGGTAGCTGCCGGGCCGCTTCACTTGCCCGCTTACCTGGACAATCCGGCTGGCTTTCCGGATTTCTATCCGGTCTCCCGGCCGCACGTAGGGATCTTCCTCAAGCTTCCCAAAGCGCTCTGCCTTGAATAGATCATAGACTGATTCACTGCCGCTTTCGCTGATTACCCGAATGCTTCGAGTATCGGAAAAAGCCGTTAAAAGATCTTTTAAGGTATCAGACAGCCGGGTCAGTGCGGTAACCCCCACCCAGCTTGATTTCTTCACTTCTCCCGTCACAAAGACATAATTGCCGCCATAGGGTATGACAATCCGGTCTCCTGCCTTTACCACTACATCATCCCGCTGTTCATATCGATACAGCAGTTTTTCCAGATCGATGAGTATCGGTGCCGTTTCCCCTTCCCGAATCAGGAACGCACGCTTCAAGTCTGCCCGGGAATCAAGCCGGCCTGAAACATTTCGCACGATCTGCGATATCAGTTCTCCCTGTCTGACCGGTACCCGGATCATCCGATATTGCTCACTCACCAGCGCTTCAGCGTTCCCGGCTCCCGCTTCCTGCTTCACCCCCAGCTCAGCTCCGGCAACCGCCCCTTCCACATACACGATCGGCAGATATTCTTCACGGCTCGCAACCCGCACCGAATCGCCATCAAAGAGCATGGGGAGACTTCCTGCCGGGCTGGCAAGGTCAAAGACCACGCTCTCGCTCTCTGGTTTCTCCGCGCTCGCCTTGCGCGTCAGCACCACCGTGTCAGGCTTGGCGCTTACTAATAGCCCATCGCCATAGTAGTTGACGAGTTCACTGACTCCTTCTCCCGCCACAAGCTGGTAGCTGCCGGGCCGCTTCACTTGCCCGCTCACCTGGACAATCCGCTCGGCACGCTTTAGTTCGACCATATCCCCCGGCCGAATGAGTGGATTCTGACCCAGGTCGCCAAAGCGCTCCGCTTTGAACAGGTCATAGACCGAACTCTTGCCAGAAGCTGACGTAACAACTATATCCCGCTTTGAGCTGAATGGCGTCTGGATCCCAGACAGCAGTTCAGACAATCTCGTCAGCCCCCATGCTGTCACTGTCGCCGACTGTGTCACTTCTCCCCGTACCTGAACCTGGAATACGCCTGTTGAAACAATGGTCACTGACGGCGATGAACCGGGATAACTGGCAGTAACCTTTTTCTCGAGAAGTGCTTTGAGCGCAACAAATGTCAGATCCCGCGCTTGAATCCTGCCCAAAAAGCCAGCATTGATGGAACCATCTCCCTCTACCATCAGGGTAATAGTTTCCTGCTGATAGGAGCGGAGGAAACTCAAGGCATACACATCGCCGACTGTAACTGGATAGCTTGGCTCAGCCATTGCTAGCATCGCGCGAGTTTGCGATTCCGGAACCGTTTTTGATAGTGAAGCATCAGATCCTGATGAAGCAGACGGCGGGGCACTTCCTGCTCCAACGCCAGTAGACACCGGTGTCTGTGCTGACAAACTGACTATAAAAAATAAGAGCGATAAGACAAGTATCGCGGTTTTCTTCATCACATGCTCTCCTTTCCGGAGCTGATTGCCCTGAATCTCGCCACGGTCTCAGGATCCTTTTTAATTTTCTCGATGGATTCGGCAATAAAGGCCACCAGAATTGACAGGAAAAAGGCTGCCATCGTAGCGACGATGACCATCATGCCGCGGGAAGGACCTGATTTTTTGTCGGGAACCTCCGCCATTTCGAGAATCTGGAAGACAGGTTCCTGACCTGTCGCATTGAGCTTTGCTAACTCGTACTGCTGGGTGAGCATTTTAAACACTTCTGTCTGAACCGCAAGATCACGCTGAAGACGCGCGTATTCAAACGCAATGGTCGGCAGTTCTTTTTGGCTGGGCATAACCCGAGAGCCAGCTCCGACACCTGTTTCGATTTCTTTAATTTTTGCCAGAATCCCGTCGCGCTCGTTTTTCAGCTGAACCATCACGGGGTCGTTAATATTGGAAATTTTCTGATAGTTGGCGATTTCCATTTCCTTCATGATAAGTTCACTGCGCAAGCGCGCGAGAATGGTTATCTGCTCAGTGGCAATCGCTTCGACCTGCATAACTCCATATTTATTCTGGAACGCTTTTACTTGTGCTTCCAAATTTTTAACAGCGGTATCTACATCGGCAAGTTTTTTTTCCAGGAGTGCTTTTTGCTCGAGCGCTTTGTTGCCGCCCAGCACCGCAAAGCGCTCGGATAGGATGCGCACGACTTCGTCCACAACTTCTTTTGCAAACGCAGGGTCAGTATCGGTGTAAGAAACAACAAAGAGATTGGTTTTGGCATCTAGCTTTGCGGAAAGGTGTTTCTTTATTCCTTCGCGAATGTCCGAGACAAGCGGCGGCTTTGCATTTTTCTTTGGCGGTTTGTTCGCCATATTTCGTTCAGCAAAGTTAAATTTCGAATTCAGCGCATCAAGGGTGGCATTGCTGGTCGCGAGAACTTCGGCAAGCGCCCCATTGGTATTGCCAGCAGAGGCACTCAAACCAGCCATGCCCGCAAGACCAGAGGAGGATAAGGCAGCAGCAAGGCTGCTGGATGAGCTATTGGTCTGAATCAGCATGCTAGCTTTTGAGGTGTACACATTCGGCATATAGCTTTTTTCAGGCGGCAGAAGGAGCGAGCCAACCGCATACGCAAGGACTCCCACCATGCCTATGAGGGTTATCGCAACAATCAGCCATTTCCGCTTCCAGAGCACCGCGGCAAGGTCGATAAGGCTTATTTCATCATCTTGTTCATTCTGCTCTTCCATACATCCTCACTTTGCAATTGGGGAATTCCCAAACTCTTTCGGGCGATTGTTCCTTTTTATATCACATGAAACTGTTTTATGCAGTACGAGCAACAATTATTTCAAACTTAGGCCTTGGGTATACAGCTTCTTCAGTTCCTCGGCTTTGGCGGCCGGGCAGACAAGGGTTGCGTCGGCCGTGTGGACGACAATGAGGTCTTCACAGCCAAAACAGGCGATGAGGTGCGCTGGGTCCGTCGAAACGGCCAGGGTGTTTCGGCTCTCAACAAAGACCGACTGGGCCTGGGCTTTGGTGCCATCGGCGAGCACGGAGGCATTGCCGTCAGCATCATGCGACGCAATGGTGCCATAGGCGGTGGCCGCGAAGGTGGGTTTTACGCCGAAGGTGACGAGGGCATCGGGATGGGCTTCCACCGCGGCGAAGGCGGTGCGCAAATCTTCGCGGAAGCGTTCGACTGGCTCGATGACATGGTCGGAGGTGAGAAAGGCGATGATGGCATCAGGATGTTCCTTGCGCACCAAGGCGCAGGAAAGGGCGATGGCGGGCAGAGTATCCCGGCCTTCCGGCTCGCCGATATAGCGGCCGATGCCAGGGATCTTTTCCTTTACTACCGTCTCATAGCGAGCGCCGCCGCAGACCCAGCGCCGCTCGGGCGGGATGACGCCCTGGAGCCTGTCGAAGGCGGCTTCCATGAGGCTCTTGCCCGCCAGCACCGGAATGAGCTGTTTGGGCATGGATTCGCGGGAGAGCGGCCAGAGGCGGACGCCGGAGCCGCCGGCGAGGATGACGGCGTAGC